>JAHDEO010000388.1 GCA_020628725.1 Saprospiraceae bacterium | reverse complement strand
TTAATAAAATTTAAGATTAAAGAATTTTTTGATTGATAAAATGTCTAATCAAAAATTTTATTAATTACCACCAACACCTGTTGTGCCTGTTGTACATGGTACGAATACAGGTGCTACAGGTGGGTTGCTCGGTGGAGGAGTAAGCATCAAATCCGTCGAGCAAGTCATGTCTGCTGCATTTTCAATGGTCAATGTAAATGGTGTGCCCGGAGTGATATTCGCCGTAATATCAGTAGCTGCGAGTGCATCTCCTGTTACGCCGCTTGCGATAGCTGTACCGTCAATGAGGATATTGTAGGCTTCTGTTGTAACAGGAGAAGCAGCACCTTCCGCAGAAAGGTTAACAAATTCGATTGTGTAAGTACCGCATGACTCTGTAATCGTAACATCACCTTCTGCCAATGTGTAACCACAAGCAGGCTCAAAACAGAAATCAACATCTGACCAAGAACCTGATGGGTTTGAATTAGCAGCAGTCAAACCGTCACCATCACAATCTGTACTTGGAGTAGATGTATAAAAATAAATATGCTTAACTTGAGTGATAATATCGGTTGGGTTCAAGCCAAGATTTGCATTAGCGGCGGCTGCTCCGGTACCATTTGTGCCTCCACTACCGGAACCTGTATCTTCTCCATTATCAGAAGTCGTAGTTCCACATACATTGGGTATGGCATTTAGTTCATCTGTTTGGTAGGTACCCGGTCCTGTTACTCCTAAAAAGGTAGAAACAGAAGTTCCAGCTAAGTATTCTGTATTGGTATAATTACAAAAATCACCAATTGTAACAGCAGGCAGTGTCAATGGATTGCCATTAGCGTCAGTACCTGCAGTTACATAACCAAATGAACCTTCATATCCTTCAGAAGATCCATTATTACTGGTTTGAGCTAAATCAAATCCCATAGCTGTAGACGAAAATCCATTCAGGAAATCTATGGTAACACATACATATCCTCCTGCATTTTCACAAGTAGTTTCTCCTCCGGGTCCTGTATTATTTGAGTTGAAATCAGCCGCAAAATCCGAGGTAGTTCCTAATGCTCCCATACCTCCGATACAAGCTCCTATATTTCCTGAAGATTGTCCGCAAGCATCCGTAGCTGCACACACCACAGCTTCCATTGTCACTTGAACATCGGGTGTACCATCGGCTCCGGCTCCACCTGTAGTAGCATCATAAATATCCAGAGTATTGGACATCATACCTCCTGTTGTACCTGCTCCCATTTGCTCAACACATAAATCCACAAAATCGCCTTCACCAAAATTAGAACAAAATTGAGCATTAGATTGGAGAGTAAAGGTAAGGGCAGCAAAAGCCACCAATAAAGTTTTCAAAGTTTTCATTACAAAATAGTTTTGAAATGTAATTTCCATTATCATTTAGTTGATTATAAATGATTGCAAGTGTCAGAAAACCCACGAATATTAGGTGAGAGGTTAGAGAGTAGCATTAAAATTGGATTTCATGGCTTTTACTGATTTATCAATCAATACCGCTAATCTAGTGAAAAGAGTTTGAGCAGTAAAATTTTTTAGTGATTAATATTATGGTTAGCCACATGATTTAATGAGAAATTAATCTTGTCTTAATTTTGATAAAAAATTTCATAAAAAAATTCGTTCCGAATTAACTTCAGAACGAATTTTAAATATTTTTATGTCAAACAAAATTACTTCTAAAATAACTTGCTCATTTATTTCATCAATTACCGTTTAATGAACCTGCATTGGCGCAACTGATAATTACCATTACCTCTGCTGAACCGGCTACCATACCCGGACAATTATCTGCATCTGAAACAGATGTAATACCGTAGGTTGTATTTGTCGTAGGAGATACAGGAATCGCATCACCACTATTATAACCTGTAACCGTAGTACCATCACTAAGTACTAAAGTATATGGTGCTGTACCGCCGGTGATAGCGACCATTAAATCTACACTGCCACTATTACAAATTTGTCCACCACCGGAAATAGTCGCTGTATAATCCATACATGGCACTATACACTCCGGTATATCTACCATGAAATCGAAGGTACAGGTAGGATCCGCACTATCTTCAATTGTGAATATCGCTCCCGGTGTAGCTGTGGTGGGACCGACTACGGTAAACGTAGCCATAACTCCCATACCTCCTCCGGTGGCTGTGCCTACCACGGCACCACCCGCATCTAAGATATTGAAGGTTCCCGAACTGTTGAAAGCATCAAAAGTTACAGTGACTATGGCATTATTCGGGTCTGCGGTATCACAAACTGCCGTAGCTGTGGCATTGGATATGGTACATACAGGGCAAACAGTAATATTACCGATACTTCCAGAGGGATTTGTACCAACTCCGGTGTCACCGTCACCATCACAGTCGGTTCCGGGTGCAGTAGTAAATATCCAGCAGACGGTATATTCCGTGATGATGTCTGTAGGAGCTAATCCCCAGTTAGGATTTTGAGTTTGTGCATCTGTATTGTCATTCGGATTGTCTCCACTTTCTGTGTCTTCTCCACTTTGCCCTGATGTAGCGCAGTCGTTGGTAATCCCGGTTGGTTCATCAACGGCAAATGTACCGGGTCCTGTAGCTCCAATTTGCTGAGAGGTCGAAACTCCTCCATTATAATCGGCAGTACAGTAAGTAGCCATAGCTCCCAAATTTACTGCTGGAAGCGCTAAGGGATTTCCCATAGCATCTGTACCTTGTGTGACCCAACCGACCATGGACTCATGTCCTTCAGTAGAACCGTTGGAGCTGGTCACGGCGGCATTCAAACCGGCAGCCGTAGAATTAAATCCATTTTTGAATGTATAGGTGTAACATGCATATCCGCTTTCGCAAACGCAGTCATCACTGGTAGAACCCCCAAAATCAGAAGAACTCGAAGGTCCGGGACAAGGTAGTGCCGCACCACCTATCGCTGCACTGACTAAAAAATCACCATCGTTACATGTACCATTGGCATTAGGATTGAAAATTTCTGCGGTCATAGTAATTTCAACATCACCAATTCCATCTGTTCCTGATGATGCAAGTCCTGCATCCCATATATCAATGCAGTTTGAAGTAACAGGTGTAGCCACCATCGTTGCCTCATCTGCTTTTATTGTTAATGGATCAAAATCATCTTCATTGAAACTGACTGTATTGCCGTCACACTGTGCGTTCATGGCAATAAATCCTCCCAAAAAAAATAATAGAAAGGGTAAGATAACATGTAGTTTTTTCATAACAATTTGGTCTTAATAAAGAAATTATTTAATTAATTGATAATTCTCAGTCAAAAAGGCAGTAAAACAAACGCATTATTACATATGATAAAATGCAAAAAGCCGTTTATTTAAACATGTGTTATTCTCTGAAAAAAAGTAAGATAGGAGTCGATATTGCTTCATGAAAGGCATCATTTGAATTAGTAGAAGAATAACAAAGCAAATGTAATTAAAAAACCTGAATTTTTGCAAGAAATTTTCATCAAAATGCGCTCAGAAAGTAGCCCGCACATTTGCTCGTCCAATATGCACCGTGCGATTAGAGCCTGTTTTGCGTCCTTCATACGAAATACTCATCAGCACATTTCGAGAAATACGGCGGTCAAAGGTGAGGTTCCAAAGGAAGTTTTTGCCATTTTGCAAACCATCGAGCATCGCATACTCTACGGGTGTATTGCGTGCGCCTGTGTAGATGACGTTTACGAATGAAAACTTAGCACTTACTTCCGATTTGGAGACTTTATTATAGGTAAATTCGGTACTAATGTCATGGTTTTGTGCAGTTTCTTTTTCGTTAATTTGATTACGCCTATCGGCGAATGTATAGGCGAGTGTGAGGCGTGTATTTTTCCGAAAAATACATTTCACTTCCGGGGCAATTTCCCAAAAATCAATATCGTAATCTTTCACCTCAAAAAACTCCGAATCATTGAAGCGATTGCCTTGCGAAGCGTCGAGTTTGACGCCTACCGTTTTACTCGGATTCCAACGAAGTTGTAATGACCTTTCCGCACGCCTCCTTGCTTCGTAGCCTGTCGTCAAAATACGTCGGTTGCGATTGTCTTGTATGCCGAATTGCGCGCCAAATTTTTGATTCGTTCTATTGAAAAATAAGGTGTTACGAATATTAGCAGTCAATGATACGAGCGATGTGTCACTCACAGATAATTCAAATGGATTCCAGGGCTGTACTTCTGCTGATTCGAGGGTTTTGCGCTGAATTTGAAGTTGAGTAACGTTTCTGAATTTGGATAAAAACTGTAGAGGTTTTTTCTTGCTTGTTCGCCATAATTTTGCGGGATTCAACTCTACACTCTGATTGAAATTGACATTATCCGACCTGATAAAATCATTCGTAAAAGTCGTCACACGAATATGGTCAGCATTATCCGTAAAATTCGCAATTTCAAACTCATCCAACTGCCGCACGCCGTCCATATTCCGGTCAATCCAAGTGTATACGCCTTCGCCCGGATTCACCTGCACATAGGTAAATTCAATGCGTTGTTGTTGTCCCGAACCTAACTCATAAACCGTATTTGCTCGTATAAATCCTTGTTTTATTAAAAGCAAATATTCCAACCTGCCGAGATAAGTTTCTTGAGATTTTTCTTGGGATAAAATTGAATCTGCACGCATATTTCGATAGGTCAAATTCCAATTCAGGCGCGAATGTTTGTATTTTGCCCACAAACCTTTCAAATTGACCTCGTCTGCCACTGTTGCCAATCCAAAATCTGCTCCATTCGGTAAATAATCGTAGCGGCGTGTGTACTCCGTTCTCCATTGAAAAGTCTGCGATTCGCCTGTCTGCAAATAGGCTTTCAAAATATCAAATTTAAAGCTCGAAACTTCCATTGTATCGCGTCCTGTACCAAAGCGTTGATTGTCTTCTCGCTCTCCATAAACGCCTATCTTTAAGTTGTTTAATTGTTTGATGGTTTGCGATATATTGGTTTTTGGGCGAAAAAAACGGGTGTCTTCTTTTAAGCCCTGTGAAGTCAACAAACTCCCCGAAACATCCACTTCAAAGCCCTTATGTGCGCCCCGCATTTCAGCTGAATGTTTGATGCCTGTGTAAATTGAATCTCGCAGGTAAGTGCCGAGCGTATATCGGATATTACCCAAGCCTTTTTTCTCCAAATTTACGCCTGTATTCAGCAAATGTTCATCTATTCTTACTGTTCTATCTGTGTTCCAATCTCGTAGAAATTCGATAGCACGATAGGGGTCAATTCTTCGGAAATTGGCATCTGTGAACTCGTAATCTACGAAGGTTTTCAGGGTGATTGGTGATTGGTGATTAGTGATTGGGTTGGGCGTGTTTTCCTCCCCCCTGCCCCCTCCAAAGGGGGAGAGTTCTCCTGCGTTATTTTCGAGCGAATCAAGTCTCCCCCTTTGGAGGGGGTTGGGGGGAGGACGTTTGCGTTTTTTACCTAAAACAATTTCATTTTCTATCCTGCTGCGAACCGCAACCCCCACATTATCATCCGCATTTAGCTCTGAAAAAGTATTTAAATCCGTATTACTCAGCGCGACTTCTGTTAGTATATTTGTATTTTTATTTAATTGATAATCAGCACCAAAAGTGTATAATTGTTTACGCTGTGGCGCGACCAATCGAATGACAGGTTCATGCGTACCTTGCGACACCCCCGCAAGCGGCGCGACCCATGCGTATATGCGCCCGTTGGCGGAGGATTGTACGGGAATATAGTTGCCACTCCCCTGCCCTACCTCGGTAAATCGCAGTACAAAACGCGCCGAATCAGAATTGGTCGTATGCACAAAAACGCTGTCAAATCCGAGCGAATCGACCATTGCATACATGATGCGATTGGGGTCAAAATCTGCGAGGGTATCTACTGCGGGAAACAGACGGTCTTCTACAGCGTCTCCTGTTTCTGCAAAAAGTTGACGTTGTGCATCAGTGAGGTCTTGACCGACGGATTGATTTTTGGCATCTTGTTCTGAAAAGAGATTGAAGTAGGTATTTAGTTTTTCAGTTTTGTAACTTAAGCCTGTCCCGTAGACCGTTCGCAAATAATTATCTGTCGAATAGGTAAATTCTACGACGATACGTTTATCTTTGGTAATCAGTTGATTGGCGGTGAATGTAATTTCACCTGCATTATAATCAATCGTGTAATCATCCTCTGAACCACGTTGGAGAAGTATGCCGTCAATGTATACTTTTTCCGTACCTGCCAATACGATAAGAAAGCGTTCATTATTTGCTCCGACCAATTTATACGGACCTTGATTACCTTCTTGTCCGAAGAATTGATTACGTGCAAATTGTCCGCGAGCTACTGCGCCGCTGACACGCCCGCCAAGCACGCCCTTTCCTATTTTTGCCCCCGATTCAAAGGAAAGCCCTTGCAAGCGGCGGTTGTAATTCATAAAATACCCGACAGGGCGAGTGAGTTGGTAATCTCCGGCAATGAGTTTACTTTTATCTTTTTTTAATTGAATAAAAACTTGGTCAAATTCCTGTAATTGGCGGGTATTGCCTTCGGGTTGGAGTGGGATGTTATTATCGGAGATTGCAGCGAGAATTTCGATGTCATCACCAATGTCTCCCGCGAGTTGGAGGTTAAAACTGCTGTTCAAGACCAAGTCCTGATTATTGCCGAATGAAATACCTCGTGCAAAGCTGCCTTGATAGTCAAGTCCTTGAAATTCAAATAATTCGTCGGATGAAGCGACTGGTTCATATCGGAAAATATAATCTGAGAAATCTTGCTTTCCTATTCGTGTGGTGTCCTTGTGCATTGCTACTGCACCAAGTGCGAAGGGCATTACACGGAAGTTGATTTCGAGACCTTCTTCAGCTTTTATCTCCTTACTAAAAACTAATTTATTGTCAATAATTGAAAAAACATTTTCATCTAAAAAATTACCGCTTGATTTATCTTTAATTGTGACTGTAGAAGGAATGATGGTAAGACTGTCAAGTGTAAGTGTGTCGCTAATTTCAGCGATGGTGATGGTGCGCCAATTGGAGAGCGTATCGGTTTGTGCGTAGGCAATTTCACAGAAAAAAAACACAAAAAATACCACACTTATCGCAGAAGCGCAGGTTTTAAACCCTGCGCTTCTGCGATGTATTTTGCGATAATTTTCTTTTCGTGTAAATGTTTTTATCATAAAAAACTACTC
>JAHDEO010000387.1 GCA_020628725.1 Saprospiraceae bacterium | reverse complement strand
CGGGAACTGTGGCTGCACAAGTTGGCGTAATTGCGATTCGTACTGAACAACATATTGTTGAGAAAGAAAACGAAACTGAATCGACGACATGCTCCGCTCAAAAAAACATCTCCGGTCAAGTTACGGACGACATTGGTATGCCACTCATAGGTGTAAATATAGTTGTATCAGGAACGACTATTGAGACTTTCTCAGATATTTTTGGTGAATATTCATTAAATATTCCCAAAGATGCAACAACTTTGGTGATGCAATATATAGGTTATGATGATGTAGAAGTAATCTTGAGGAACGGACAGGATACAGTAAATGTAGTGATGGAAGCCGAGGAACTTTGTACAGGAGTCGTAGTTATTAGTAAAGTTGACAACATACAAGACCAACCACGCGGCAGAACACTTCCCCGATTGATAAGCGATTGGATTCAAAATATTAAAGAAAAACGCAGCAATAGAAAGCCCAACCCCCAACCCAAAACTCTCCCCTCTCCTACCGAAAACGCCCAAGTTCTTGAGCCTGAGACATCCGATATACGTCCACCTCAAGTTGTTACTGAAAAACTGATTATCAAGGCTGCTCCTAATCCATTTGACGATAATATACGCGTTACATTACAGTCAGAAAAAGTGGAGACTTTGCGCTTGGTGCTGTACGATTCGATGAGTCGGGAAATGCACTCGGAAGAAATAGATGTATTTATTGGTACAAATGAAATTAATATGAATTTGACAGGAAAACAACTCGTAAACGGCAGTTATTTTTTGAGTGTGTTTAGAGGTGAAGAGATTTTTCAGACAAAAATTATGATGCGAGCAAAGTGATATTTCATTTCAAAACAACATGCTATGATTCACCAATTACTAAGAATTATTATATTTTCAATTGTTCTAATTTCAATAAACAAGGCAAATGCTCAAACTGACGTAAATAGTGAAAAGGCGGAATACACTTACATCATTATTTCGGGTAAAGTAACCGATGAACATGGTGTACCCTTACCCTTTGCTAACTTATGGCAGCGGAATATTTGTGTAGGTACCACGACTGATATTGATGGAAATTATTCGGTTCGGTTTTATCATCATATTTCAATGGAAATGGCATTCGCTTATCTGGATTTCTGTACTGTTTATATTGATTTAAATGAATATGATTCATCAAAAAATCTTGTCATAAATATCGTGATAAACAGACGATGTAAAATTGCCGAATATAACTATTGTCAAGACCCACCAAGCGGCAGAACATTCCCGAAACTTATCCAAGATTGGGTTCAAAATTTAAAGAAAAAACAAAACGAAAATACTGTAGAACCTCAATCTGAAATCGCCCCCTCTCCTATCGTAGATTTGGAAGCACCCAATATTCGTTCACCACAAATTATCACCAAAAAACCAATCACTAATATTTTCCCTAATCCATTCGACAATAAAATTCACATTACGCTTGAATCAGAAATCACAGAAACTTTGCGCTTAGTTGTATACGATGCAATGAGTCGGGAAATTCACTCAGAGTCAATCAATGTATTGATTGGTACTAACGAAATTGATTTAAATTTGAAAGAAAAACAACTCACTAACGGCAGTTATTTTCTGAGTGTTTTCAGAGGCGATAAAGTCATTCAAACAGAAATTTTGATGCGAACGTAAAACGATTTTGCAAATCGTTCTGCGTATGTTTGATGTGACGATTTGCAAAATCGTTTTACGTCAGCTCAAATTCTCGCCCCATCATTTCTTCGCCATTCACAATAATCACCAAGCGATGCGTACCTGCGTAATGCTTGCGTGTGGTCAGGTTGCGGAAGTCTTGTTTGCGTTTAAATGTATGCTCACCTTTATCAAATCCCTTTTCGGAAAGTTGGAATACTTTGCGCGACTGACTGCCATTCGCTTTGACGAAATAAATGCCATATTCAATCCGTACAGTACGCGGCTTATCTACATGTAAGGTGAATGAAAAATGGAAATGCTCACCAATCGTCAATTCATCTTTTGTAAAGGATAAATCGGAAATTTTAAGTCCCGAAGCATCTGCCAAACCGAAGAGCGCGAGGGCGCGTTTGTCGCCTCGTTTGAGGAGGGTACGCGTGCCGTGTTTGACTATCCATTGAGTGTTCGGATGCCCTGTTTTTAGCCAACGTTCGGCGGTTTCGAGTACGATTTCAGGATTATCTTTGACGATGTCGTTGAGATTATTCGCTACGCTTTTACGGACGTAGAGCGCGTCGTCTGCTTTGAGTTTTTCGAGAATTGGCAGTATCGGCGCAGGGTCTTTTTTGAATGCCTTCAACGCCATGCCCCACGGCAGTCGCGGACGACAACCTTCACTCGATAAACGTCGTACATGTTCGTTCGGATGGTCTGCCCAAGCGAGCATTTGCGTCATCATTTTAGGGTACTTTTCGATGAAAGGACGTACTGCAAATTCGGCGGTACTATACTGCGTAAAAAGCTCCATCGCTTGCACAGAAGTTTCGTAATCGTCCAATCCGTATTGTTGTATAAAATCGGGAAATACCATACCGAGCAAGCCATCTTTTATCGTTGGAGCTACTTTATTCAACACCTTAATTTGTGCTTTATAATCTCCCGGAATTGTGGCGTGCATCGTCTGCGTGATGTGGCGCATACGTTGCTTGAGTTCGCGTGCCTCCCATTCTGCATCAAATACTCGGCGTTCAAAGTCTGCTGTATCGAAGCCGGGACTTGCTGCTGCAATTCCACTTGCTAATTCCTGTATGAAGGCTTGATTATAAAGGGCTTTTAGTGTGAATTTTTCCATTATTTTGATTGAATATACGCTTATATTTTCGGCTACGTGAGTCGGCGGACATTTTTAAAATGTCAGGCGACAACATTAGCTCTGGCGGTTGAAAATTAATGTTTCCGGTAGGCTCACTCGGCTGGCATTTTACAAATGGCAGACGAGTACATTTGTTGTTTTTTTTTACAAATAATTTAATTTTATTTTTTGTAAATTTTTTATTTTCAATAATTTAAAACAATGTTGTCGTCTGCCATTTGCAAAATATCAGCCGAGTGAACTCCACGATAAAGTTAAAAACCAGTAAATTACGCATTATTAAAATAACTTTTCGCCTACCCTGTTGATAATGGCGAATATTTTTACCGTCGGTAAAATATATATTTTAAATTTCATTTACAATGTATATCAAGATTTTAAATGCATTTCCTTGTTTTATGAATTCGTAACAACTACTTTAGCTACGAATCATTTAAATAATTCAAGTTGCGGATAAACCGCGAACTTGAGCAAATCCCAAATTCCAAGTACCAAATCCCAATGAAATTCGATTGAAACAGGTTAAAGTTGGGATTTGGAATTTGTTTTTTGGAATTTTTCAAGTTGTTCGCAACTTGAGTTAAATATTAAACATGACTAAAGTCAAACTCGCCTCCACTATAATGCTCGGCAGAGATAATAATGGCACTTTAGAGATACTTTTGGTAAAAAGGAACAAGGCATTGGCATTTGCAGGAGGCGTGTGGGTATTTCCCGGCGGAAAAATAGATGATGATGAATTGGAACGAGGTAAAGACGAGTTGGATGCCGCCAAATTAGCCGGAGTGCGGGAGATGAAGGAGGAGACAGATGTTGATGTTGAGGCTGACCAATTGATCTTTTATCGACATTGGACGACGCCCGCTGCCGAACCTCGTCGCTATGCTACTTATTTTTTCTTTGGAGCAACAAACACCTCATCCAAGGTCACGATAGATGATAGCGAAATAAAAGATTACAAATGGCTCTCTCCACAAGCTGCATTAAACGAATTATCCAATAAAAAAATGAGGATGATGCCGCCTACCATGATGAGTTTGCAGTTGATAAAAAAATGTACTTCAACAACGGAAGCAAGAAAGGTACTTGAGCAAGAAAAGCCTATTCATGTATTACCTGTCGTACAAATGATGGATAGTAAGATAATTTGTTTGTACAAAGGAGACGCAGGATATGTTGCGGAGGATTTTGCCAAAACGGGCGCGAGACACCGCTTGACAATAGATATGGTTAATGGGACTTTTGACTTTGAATTTAATGGCTGCGATGAGGACATACTACCAGTCAATGGCGGGATGCATTTGTGAATTTTATTCGCAGCTCATAGTTCATGGATGATAATGTAGTTTACATATTTCTCTATGAACTATGAACTGCCAACTATCAACTACAATAACCTATCTCAATTCCTCAATATACTTCGATACTGCTACAATTTCGGCATCCGATAGCAAGCCTTTGAATGGCGTCATCAAGCCTTTACCGTGATAAACTTGCGCTACACTTTCTGCTAACGGCAAGGTCGATTTAGTCAAATCTTTTGCACCATTTACATTCAAATTGCCCGTAAAACCATGACAGGCAGAACAAACCAATTTGTACTTTTGCTTGGCATCTACGGCAGCAATATCCTTCGCTGAGACGCTTGCGATGATTTCTTCTGCTTTAGCCAATTGTTCCGGTGGAACGGTAGATGCTGCTTTTGTATCAGATGCTTCGTCTGACTTGGTAACGGTTTCTTTTTTAGGTGCGGTGGGTACTTTCTTTTTTTCTGTTGTTGGCTCATTACCTCCGCAACCTATCAAGATGCCCATTCCGAGTAAGAATAGAATTAAAACTGTATTTTTCTTCATTATAATATTTTATTTATCAAAAATTAGCAAATTAGCATTTTTTTAATACAAACCTCAATAGCTTCGTTTTTTCGTAAATTTCTGCTACAAAAAACGCATAATTTTTAATATATACAACTTAATTCTCCCATCAATAACGAATCTTCCTGAGAATACTAAAAATCGGATTCTCCCTCATCTTCCAATTCTTCAATATAACTGACTTTTGCATCTCTATATTCGGGAAGTTTGAGCATTTCACGCATTTTTTCTATCGTTTGGACAGGTCCTTTATCGATGAACATATTTGTCAGAAAAACGGGGATATTGCCGCCCGGGTCCGTTTTAATCACATAAACGACATCGACTATACCGCCGGGAAGTGGCGTTAATGTCCATTCGGCATCCAACTCCGTGATACGCACAAGCCCTTTCTGTTGGGGGTACTGCTCCGGCACTGCCACCGACCTTGCTTTGACTACTTTCGTTTCAGGGTCTTGCTTCACCACCGAATTAGTCGCTAAATCCCTATCGTGGAGGGGCCAAGGAAAATCCGATACCGAATACTCCATCATGTGATTGGGCGCAAGAATTTTTAATACCTTGGCTTCTTTGGCACCGTAGACCCAATCCGTATTGCGTGACACATCATCGAACAAGGCAAAGATGCTACTCAATGAAGTTTCTATCTGAGTGTGTAGTTTAAGTTGCTTTACGCCCGTCTCGGCAATATTTCGGGTATACACTTCAAGATTATCTTTCTTACGTTTGAGTTCCCAGTCTTCTTCTTGTACGTAGTTGACATTGGTAAATGATAGGATTACCAATGTCATAAGCATAATTTTATTCATACCATCAAAATGGCAATTTCAAAGCCAAGGCGGGATATGCCATCACACATCTGTGACAAGAAATATTACTGTGATAAAGTGCCAACTAAGTTATTTCAAGGTAAAAAGCTAATACAATGTAATTATTCTTAATGCATAAAAAAACCTGCAATTGTCTCGTGTGATACAATTGCAGGCGATAGCATCCTCTTATTTCGTCATCACTTATTCAGCTATTCTTGCTATTATTTTTTTTTACATATTGTATTTCTTGTATCAAAAGAATGCTTCGTTTAAAAAATTAAGATTTTTTATTAATAATGTTTGAGATACTATTGTAACTTATTGTTATTTTTAAAAATTATCGGAATTATCCATTTATTGGTTCACCGCGAAGTCGGTGGAATATTTATAGAAAAATTTATAAAAAACGTGTGCGACTCCAACGGAGTCGAATATAATTTACTCATTTTCAACTATAAATATTTAATCCCTTCGGGATAAGGAACGTTTAAAGAATAATCGTAAATATTCTGAACCAATAAATGGTTAATTCCGAAAATTATAAACAACATACAACCATGAATATCAATCATCGCCCTGCTCGCAATACTGACATTCCTCAAATCAAAAAACTGATATATGCTACTCGTCTTGAATTTGAATTGGCACCGGATGAAGTGAGTGCCGATGTTGAATTGAGCGATATTGAAGGGCATTATCAACGCGGTTATTTTGGTGTTATCTTGGATGAATTAAAAAATGTGGTCGGTACATTTGCATTGAAACATGAGTCTGAGGATAGCTGCGAAATTCAAAAAATGTATCTTACGCCGGGTATACGTGGTAAGGGCTTGGGTAAGTGGATGTTGAATTTTCTAATGGAGAAAGCGAAAACAGACGGTTATAATATCATTCGCCTCGAAACCGCCAATTCACTCAAAACAGCACAAGCCCTGTATCGTAAAAATGGTTTTCGGGAAGTGGAGGATGATAATATTTCTTGTGGTTGTGATAAACGTTTTATTTACGTATTTGCGGAAGAACAAACGTCAACTCAACAGCTCGTCAATTCGTCAACTCATCAAATATGAAAATAATCAGAACAGACGCGACAAACCCTGATTTTATTGAGCTTGTGCGTGCTTTGGATGCCTATCTTAAGATTGTAGATGGAGACGATAATGCCTTTTACGCACAGTATAACGGCATTGATGATATTAAGTATGCAGTCGTCGCTTATGAAAATGATGAACCTGTGGGCTGTGGTGCAATAAAAAACCTCAATGAGGATGCTATGGAAGTCAAACGCATGTACACTTCACCCGCACATAGAAGCAAAGGAATTGCCACTCAGATTCTCACCGAATTGGAAGCATGGGCAAGCGAACTTTCTTACAAAAAATGCATCTTAGAAACCGGCAAACGTCAACAAGAAGCGGTACGTCTCTACGAGAAAAATGGCTATCAAATCATTCCGAATTATGGGCAGTATGCAGTTATGGAAAATAGTGTTTGTTTTGAGAAATATTTAGTCGATAGTCTGTAGACCATAGGCAGGCGTGAAATAAAAAACCGTCTTTCAAATTGAATTTGAAAGACGGTTTTTTATCACAAAAGCTGTGGGTTTATTGATTTTTATAAATAAATCGTTCCATTGATTCGCGGCGGGTTAAAACCCACC
>JAHDEO010000386.1 GCA_020628725.1 Saprospiraceae bacterium | reverse complement strand
CTACCAAATCGGGCGTGTCTATCGACACTTTTTCAAAAATATAGTGTTTTTATTTCCCGAAATTTATGCCGTGTAAAGTATAAATTACGTAGCGGAAACTTTAGTTGCCGCGTATAGTAGCAAGTCATAATTGGCTTGGTTTACTACTTAGGATAGTTTAGTTGTGTAGATTATGAAACCGCCCATGCTGTCTTAAAATTTCCGATAATACCGCATCATAATTCCTGCTGCAATTGCCAAAAAGACCGCCAATATTCCGAAAGCATACACCACATTATTTCCTTCATGGAAGAATGCCATTCCAAACATACCAATAAATACCAATCGAAT
Source organism: Saprospiraceae bacterium (assembly GCA_020628725.1). Lineage (GTDB taxonomy): Bacteria > Bacteroidota > Bacteroidia > Chitinophagales > Saprospiraceae > JAHDEO01. Next base: position 6,832 of record JAHDEO010000386.1, on the reverse strand, counting down.
CAGAATATTACTGATAAAAAAGATACTTCCTGCTCTGCCATAGAATTGGTTGGGTACTCGTTCAAACAGATAATTAATGCGCATAATACGCGTCCCTGCGTTGGTAATTCCCAATAACAAAAACATCGCATACAAAATCGCCAAACTTTTACTCACTGCCAACACCGCAAACAAACCTGCCGTGAGGCAAGTCATCAAAATCACCGCCGCCACTGTACTCATGGATTTGAAAACACGCCGAATGGCTATCCCTGCAAACACTGCTCCCACTGCATAACAAATCTCTGCCGAAGCAAATACATCACCGCTTTCATTGAGATGATTATCTACATAAATGGCAGCAAGATAGAAAGTCGTTACCAGCACTGTTACAAAGATAGAAAACGATGCGACCCCAAAAAGTAAAATGTAGGGATTAGATTTGAGATATTCCCATCCCGTTCTGAATCGTTGAATGACAGAACCTTTTTCAATAGTACGTTCTTTCAATGACACAAAACTAATTGCCGCTACAAAGAAAAAGCCAATCAGATACGTCACCGCATCCAAGGCAAAAATCTCATGCAATGCCCAAGCCTCAAAAGTAAAAGGTAATTGGAAATTCATACCGATAAGTTCCAGATTGCCATCGGGTACGCCTTCGAGTAGTATCGCGGCGGCAGCCCCCGCAAGTACGCTCGTCAATTGCCCTTGAATCTCGATGTATGAAGCCACTTTGCCATAGAATCGCGGTTCGGTAATCTCTTGTACAAAAGCATATAAATTGGGATAATGCACATTATAATTGAAAAAAGTCATCGCAAACACCGCTGCCACCCAATACCAGGGCAAGCCCCCCAACTGATAACCAACCGCCGCTACGCCCGACATCAGGAAAAAACTCACTACCGTCAACACCATAAAAATGTGTTTACGATTATATCTATCTACAAACGTTCCGCTCAAAGGTCCCCAAAACAGCGAGATGGATGTCACCCCCAAATATACCATTGCATAAGTGCTCGCCTTGCCCGATTGCGTGAAGTACCACGGAATAGCAATCATACTAATTCCCTGTGACACACCCGAAATCGAGTTGGCGATGAACAATAATATAATGGCAGAAAGGTTTTTCATTTAATGATGAATGATAAACGATGAATGATGAACAGTAAGTGCAAATACAAATTCAAGTGTCAAGTTCAATAATAAATTCGTCTTCAACGAATTATCAAACACTAAAGTGTCGCTTAGTTCAGTCCAACCACTTATATTTGTCATCATTTTTTTTCACAAATAATGCGAAAAACAAGCGGCAAAGATAGACCTTTACTAAGGGAACACGAAAAAAATAATCTACCCGTCTGAATTGTTCTTTTTCTTATATGTTTCACTAAATTCTCCTTAAATACAGGGAGTATTCGCGTTAAATTTAGCCAAACATATAAAAAAAATAACTGCTTCATTTGGGGTAGATTATTTTCTTCGTGTTCCCTAAAGCTAATTTTGATTTTTGAATGATTTAATTGTGAATATTCTAATATTTTGATTATCAATAATTTTAACGCAATACAAAAGAAAATCCACACCCGCGCCTCCATCCAAATGCAAGTACACACATGGCGTACCGCAGGCAAAACAATCACCTTTACGAATGGTTGTTTTGACTTGTTGCATTATGGGCATATTCATTATTTGGCAGCAGCGGCAGATTTGGCGGATTGTCTTATTGTCGGGCTTAATTCGGATGCATCTGTCGGGCGATTAAAGGGAGCACACCGCCCTATCAAAGACGAAAAAAACCGCGCACATATCCTCGCGGCATTGGCATTTGTGGATGCCGTGATTTTATTTGAAGAAGATACGCCTTATAATCTGATTGAATTGGTACAGCCTGATTTTCTGGTAAAAGGCGGTGATTGGCAACCAGAGCAAATCGTCGGTTCAGACATCGTCTTGGCGCGAGGGGGAGCGGTGCGCTCTTTGCCTTTTGTTGAGGGGTATTCTACGACTAATTTGGAACAGAAAATTAAAGCGGAATCATCTGAATGAGTAGATGTTTTCACTTTAAAAATTTTACTCATTTTTAAGGGCAAACGCATCAAAATTTATATTGTCAAATATTGAGTACCTCACGGCACTCGAAACACACTTTTGATGTTCTTCTACCGATATTTTGTTCCTAGCGGAACATTTTGAACGAAATCAATACCTCGTTAGAGGCAAAATATTGGTAAAACATGATCAAAACTACATTTTTCGTTGTCCCATCGGGACAAAATATTTTGATGCGTTTGCCCTTCTCATTTTTTCACACCTTCACAATAATATTTCTACGATGCAATACATAAGCAAACAACCAAATAAACATCGTAAAACACAAGGCAAAAGCAAAGCTGGCTAATTTAGGAGAAAAAATCGCTTGGAAAATATCCGAATACAACCAAGCATATAAATTGGTGTCACCCCATTTGAAAACTTGCAGAAACAGCCTTACAAAAACTCCGGAAAGAATGTAACTAAACAAGGGGTTTTTGCCGAATACCCGAAAAACCCAAGCCCAATTGACTATTTTTCGTTTATCCACAATTTCTATTAAAACCAATAATAATGCAGTGACAATTGCGACGGTATACACTACATAAGAGCCCGTCCATAGCGGTTTATTAATAGGCAAAACTAAATTCCATAATTTAGCAATAACAAAAAAGCCTACGGATAAATACAAGATGTGCAGGATTCGTTTATTGGTTTGTTCTTGGTGTTCAAATAAATATTTACCTATCAAATATCCGGCTAATACCTGACTCATACCCGTAAGCGTACCCAACAAACCTTCGGGGTCAAATGGCATTCCAAAACCACCATACACATGCGCCTCACCCACAAGAGCAAGGTCTATATATCGACCAATATTATTTTCCAACGAATACGGATCATTCCCACCAAAAAAATACAATATCCCCCAATGCAAAAACAACAGCATCACCGCCGCAGCAATCAACCAATTCCTTTTTTTCAATAACACAATTAAAATCCCCGCACCTAAAAACGACAAGGCAATACGTTGTAACACACCAAAAATTCTCAATTCAGAAGGCGGTGTGAGGTAAAACGGAAACCAATTCAGCAAAACACCAATTAAAAATATCAACCCTGCCCTTACGGTAATTTTCTTCATTAACTTGCCGGAATCCGCCATATCCAAATTCCGAAATGACTGCGACATCGACAATCCCACCACAAATAAAAACGAAGGAAAAACCAAGTCGGTCAGCGTACACCCGTGCCACTTGGCGTGTAGCAGAGGCGCGTATACATGCGACCACGACCCCGGCGTATTGACAATTATCATCAGAAAAATGGTCATTCCTCGGAGTACGTCGATAGAGATGATTCGCTTTGGATGCATAGTGTGGAGATGGTTGGTGAACGTTCTTACGTATAATTGAAGTTAAATATAGGAAACTTTAATGGAAAAGTATACAATTAGCTTGCTTCAGATTTCCCGCGTTTTTTATTTGTGTTTAGTGGAACTTAATGAGAATGGAGTGCGTTTGACGATATTATAGTTAATAAAAAATAAGAAGATGGCAATTTCAAAGAAAGGAGCAAGGAAAATAATTGTCAACGATGTAGAATATCTATACAAGGTTTCTAAAATCAAAAAGAAATCTGATTGGAGAGCGCAGGAAAATGAATTGAATGACACCTTTATGAAGTATGCAAGTTACTACGGTTTAGGCGAAGTCAGAGATATTACAATAAATGTTGTCATTCAATTAATGGAAAAGCCTGTTTCGGATATGTATATAAAGTTCAACACGATTATATTAAGCGGATTTATGGGACCGGAACAAATCACTCAAATCACTCCTAAAATGATTGTCGGGTTGATAAATTATGGCTTAAAAAATGGATGGAAACCTTCTGAAAAAGGAGATTACCGATTAAATCTTGTAGAAACAACAAAAGATAAGCAACCTGTAATATTACAACTACCAAATATGAACGAAGATGTTGGTGATTATCAAAACCTTGAAAGACCGATTGAAATAAAAATAAACCACCAAGATAATGACTGAAACAGTAAAATTAAATGAGTTTTTAAGAACGGGTAATTTCGGCGAATCCAAAGCCATTCACTTTGGAATGACGAGAGCCAAATTGATTGAAGTTTTGGGAGATACCGACTGGATACATTTCGCAACCAGAAAATCAAAATTTCCCGCCATCTACAAATACGGAAAAGTCGAATTTTATTTTGAAGAAGGTGCAAACGGAAGGCTATACGGCATCCAAATTTCACCAATAACCCAAGAAGCTCCATTAGAAAATTTGAAAATTAATTACAATTTTGCGAACACCGATTTAAAGCATGACCTTGTTCTCAATCACTTAGACGCTGAATCTATTAAATACCAAGCAGTTAAATCAGAATTTGATAGCGATGATGTCCGAAGAATTGAAACAGAAGGAGGTGTGCAGATTATATTTTCAGAGGATTTTGACCAATCATTCTCTATTTTCAAAATCAGTAAATTCGTTCATTTTAGTAACGATGACAATGCAATTAATAAATACAATCGAAATTAATCCGTACGATTATACAGATTCAGAATGCGAATATCCCAATGTGAGTTTGGAGGATTCACCGGAAGCATGGGACAAATTTTGGAGAAAGTGCATCTCAGACAAAAATCTTGAAAACTTAAAAGCGATAAAAACAGGTTCGTATTTGGTAGACATTACCTCAATTGGAAATACCGAGCTCGAAAAAATCATTAAGACCGAGCTTAAAGAAGTTGACTTAGCGGATTATGAAGAACAAGTCGGCTTAATTTGTGGAGGAATTGTCGTTAAGATGGAAAATGAAATTATCATTGAACCAATGTGTTGTGGAGACATTGGAAACCTTCATGAATGGAAAAATATCATTAACGAAACATCTAAAAATTGGAAACAACTCTGGATTGGACACCCTTGGGTTTTTTACAAAAAAGAAAATGGTATCATAGAATTTTCAGATTATTATGAATCAAATTTAGAAGACTTGAAAGAAATAAAATCTGTACTGAAAATTCAAGAAAAAGATTTTATCACTCAATTCAAATTAATCAAAAATCAACAAATCGAATTTGAAAATAGGATACAAATCATCCTTGATAAATTGGCAATTAAAAACTCAAAAGAGATAGCTAAATTGATGACGGGTAATGGATAACAATTATCAAAAAACAAAAAAACGCCTCACATTCAAAAAATGTAAGGCGCATTTAATATCGTCAAAATTAAATTAATTCTACTCCCGAAACAACTCATTCATACTCACCTTCCCCGCAATCATCCCTTCTACTTCCGAAATAGGAATCCGCACTTGTTCCAGCGTGTCGCGGTCGCGCACCGTCACAGCATTGTCTTCCAAAGTATCAAAATCAATCGTCACACAGTAAGGCGTACCAATCGCATCCTGACGACGATAGCGACGACCAATCGCATCTTTTTCATCGTATTGACAAGTGAAAGCATGTTGCAAACCTTTCATTACCTCGCGGGCTTTGGTAGTGAGTTCGGGTTTATTTTTTAATAGTGGTAACACCGCACACTTCACAGGCGCGAGTGCGGGTGGGAGTTTCAGTACCACACGCTCCGAGTCTTTGCCTTTTGCATCGGGTACGACTTCTTCCGTATAAGCGTTGGTCATCGTCGCCAAAAACATTCTATCCAAACCAATCGAAGTCTCCACCACATGCGGCGTGTAACTTTCATCACGTTCAGTATCAAAGTAAGTAATTTTCCGACCCGAAAGCTCTTGGTGCTGCGTCAGGTCAAAACCGCCTCGTGCATGAATACCCTCTAATTCACGGAAACCAAACGGAAATTCAAACTGAATATCCACCGCTGCCGATGCGTAGTGCGCGAGGTTTTCGTGGTCGTGATAACGCAATTTTTCTTGCGGATGCAAACGCAAATGCCACTTCAAACGCTCGGCTTTCCAAAACTTATAAAATTTATCATCATCACCGGGCGCAATGAAATATTGCATTTCCATTTGCTCAAACTCGCGCATACGGAAAATGAACTGTCGCGCTACGATTTCATTACGAAATGCCTTACCAATCTGTGCGATACCAAAAGGAACTTTCTGTCGTGAAGTTTTCTGTACATTCAGGAAATTCACGAAAATACCCTGCGCCGTTTCGGGTCGAAGGTACAGCACGCTATCCTCTCCTGCGATATTTCCCAATTGGGTCGAAAACATCAAATTAAACTGCCGTACATCCGTCCAATTGCGCGAGCCGCTTATCGGGCATGCAATCTCCAATTCCCCAATCATCGCCTTCATATCCACGAGATCGGAGTTGGTCATTGCAGTAGCGAGGCGCGTACCGATGGCTGCTTTTTTCTCCATGTAACCCTTCACGCGCCCGTTAGTTTCACGGAACATCGCCTCGTCGAAGTCATCCCCAAAACGCTTTTTCGCCTTCTTCACTTCCTTATCCGCCTTCCCGTCGAGTTTCTCCATGTATTCCTCAATCAATACATCTGCGCGATAACGCTTCTTGGAGTCTTTATTATCCAACATCGGGTCGTTGAACGCATCTACGTGACCGGAAGCTTTCCACGTCTTTGGATGCATGAAAATCGCTGCGTCGATACCCACAATATTTTCGTGCATCTGCGTCATCGCTTGCCACCAATATTGCTTGATGTTATTTTTCAACTCCACACCATACGGTCCGTAATCGTACACCGCCGCGAGTCCGTCATATATTTCGCTCGACTGGAAAATAAAACCGTATTCTTTACAGTGTGATACCAGTTTCTTAAAGCTATCGTCTTGTTTTGCCAT
>JAHDEO010000385.1:3361-7163 GCA_020628725.1 Saprospiraceae bacterium | reverse complement strand
CCACAATCTGAATAAGATATGAAAATCAACTTAAAAGAACTTATAAAAGAAGGTAATCTAAAGAAATTCTTTATTGAGATAAATGATGCTCAAATTTCTACCAATAAATTTGACGATATTGACTTCAACAATATCATACTACTTGAATCAAGATATACCAAACTAACTACCGATGTAAATAATGGATTGGTAAATAGAGAAGATGAAATGCTTGAATTTAGTAAAATCTCAAAAAGTGCGCTTGACACAATTTCTAAATATGATGATACCCCTGTTGTAGAGGAAAATTACGATACCGAATTAGATTTAATTTTTAATCAGATACATGAGATATTTGGAAAGTTTGAAAATCGTCAACCCAAATATACGTGGTTAGATGATTCACGAGAAGGATTAAGCAAAATTGAAAAGAAATGGGGAGCCAGAAAGTTCCAAGTATCCGTACTCGCCTTAATTAAATCGGGTAAATCTACTCTTTTGAACTCTTGGATTGGCAGAGAGTTTCTTCCCTCAGCATCTGTCGCTGAGACTATGAAGTTAATCAGGGTAAGACATAATTCCAGAAGGAAAAAAGTTGGAGTACTAAAATCTGAAGATAAAATCTTAGTTCATGGAGTCAACGAAATAAGACATTTTATCAGAGATTTAAACGATAAAGAACGTAACGATATTGAAACGGATGTAAAGGGGGATTTAACTTTAGAATTTTGTTTAAAATCTTTAGAAAAGAAAAACTTAAATGGGTGTGGATTTGATTTAGTAGATACTCCCGGTTTCAATGAACATGGAATAGATAAATTAGATGGAAAAGTTGAAAGAATTGTAAAAAGTTCCGATGTGATTATCTATTTACTTGATTTTACAAAGTTGAAAACAGCCGAAGAAGTATTGATGTTGGAAAATTTGAAAAAATGGAAATCTGAAATTTTATTATTGATGAAACATAGACTTTTCTTTGTTGTTAATAAAATTGATGCCATAAATAGACATGATAGAGAAAAAAACTTTTCACGAAAAGAGATAAAAGAGTACGTTGCAAATTTAATTGAGAGTTCAATAGATTTGAAAATTGGAAACGATAATATCATCTTGGTATCTGCAGAAAAAGCTTTATTATGTAAGCTTGTGGAGTCGGGAGATGCGACCGAAGAGCAAATTATTGATTTCAAGGAAAAAGCATTTGGTCAGTATGGAGCAAAAGGAAAAACTAATAAAGATTGTATGGAGGCAATTCCTGAAATGATACAACACACTGGATTTAAAGAGTTAGAGGAGAAGGTTTTAAATATTATTACCAACAATCGTTTGCAGATACTATTGAGTTCAATTGCTGATGACCTTTTGAATATTATCAATCAAATGAGTAATAATATTGATGTTAGCAAAGCTACTTTGAAAAGTGATATTGAAGATATTAATGAGTTAAGGCGTAAAATAGCGTCAATAAAGAAAGAATTGGGAAGCATTAAAAAAATATCTCAAAAATTCAAAAAAAAACTGATAGACAAGGTTAAAGATGAATTCACTGGCTTCGAAAAAGAAGTACATAAAATAGTACGAAATGGTTTCTCAAAAACTGATGAATCAACTCCTAGATACCCTTGGCTTCAACCTATTACAGATGTTTTAGGAAAAACAGAATTCTTATTTGTTTATAAAAATAATGCTTCATTCGAAGCAATTTTAAATACTATATTTCGTAAATTCAAGAATTGGCATCGAATACGATCGACTCTGGAACAAGTTAGCAGAACAGCAATACATTGATTTTGAAGGCTTTAGAAACGAAGTTGATAAAATAATTGTACCTCTCATAAGAAAAGCAGAAAATGAAATTAATGAAACTCTTGATATATCTTTAAAACCAATTAATACTCACCAGAGAAGACCTCCACTTAATCAATTTTATAATGAAACGATGTTTCATTTGAAGGATATTATCAAAATTCAAAAGAAATCAAACTTGAATTTTTTCACCTCTCTCTTGAATAAATTTTTTATGCTCTTTGGTGCACGTAATCAGGAAGTAACTTTTAACGAGTATAAAATTTCTTCCAAAGACTATGGACAATTAGTCCTTGAAACTATTAAACCAACTATAGATAGTGCGTCTAAAGCAAACGAAGATTACATCAACAAAAAGTATATAAATTCCATAAATGAAACACTATTACTATTCGACAAATATATATATAAATACATTGAGATTGTAGAAGAAGAAATAAATCGGAAGAAGAAAGGACTCATCAATATTCCTACACGAATTTCTCAATTAGATCAAGATAAACTAATGCTGAAGCAAGTTAATGAAAGACTTGAAAAAATTAATGTATAATGTGTGATGTAGCGTTTTCTTCTTGAATTGAAGGAGATTATGTCGGGGTATTAGATTGGTGTGCAGGTGCGGATGAGATGAAAAACGTTTAATTTTCATCTTCAATTAAATTAATTAAAGCTACTACTCGGAAGCCCCATACATCGTTATGACCTGTGGCATGCTGTATGCCTGTTCGCTCTGAAACTCGGTGTGCAACCGTACCATTATGCCAAGCACCACCGCGTAGAATCCTCTCTAATCCGATGAGTTTTCTATCGGGGTCGTTTTGCTTGGTATCATCGTAAACTACCAATTAAAGCTAAAGTATTGATTTTCAAAGCCATTTAAGTCTAATATCAGTCACCCATCAGGATTTTGAGAATATACCAGAACATCATCATCAATGCACCAAACAAACCGAGCGAAGCCGCTACATATTGGTCGGTACGGTAGTGATGCACCATATTGGAAGTCTGATAAAGGATAGAACCTCCTGCCAAAGCTACCATTGCTACGGAAAACCATAGACCGAGATTGAAGCCGAAAGCGATACCCGCCACGATAAGACCTATCGCAATAAAACCGCCAATAGTCAATGCCGAGCGAAGGAAAGAAAAGTCTTTGCCCGAGAGCAGTGCCACTGCTGATAAACCTGTAAATAAGGCAAGTGTAATGATACCGGCTTGCAAAACCAATGCAGGCTGATCAAGTATCGCCATTGCCATGAACATCAAAGGCACAAAGATAAATGCCTGAGCCACAACGTATAATATGAGTGCGCCGTATTGAGCATTTCTGTCGGTGCTGCTCATTGCCCAACGTTCAGCCATTGAAGTCGCAAACATAAAGCCACCTAAAACAAGTAGCCAAGTCCAACCTTGAGTCATTCTCATACCGATTTTGACGATGGCAGGTGTGCTGAGGAATATTGCTTCAACGATTGCAAAAAGCAATACAGCAAGACCTCCTTGCAAGTATGTTTTCCCAAAGTTATTATTGTTTTTATTTTGGGAAATGGATTTTGTTTTTGTCGTATTTTTAGTTGTTATAGTTGCCTGTTTTTTTCGTTTTTGAATGGTTTTTAAATTTATTTTAATATTTTGAATTACATTGTAGTAAGCCTCTGATTCATCACTCCAAGAAGTAATGGGTTTAGCATCTTTGGGAATGGCTTGAAGTTTACCAAGTGGTGTTTCTTTCCAATCACAATAACTCAAAATAACAGGCACAACAATAGCTTCCTCACGCCCATGTCGCACAAGCGCATCTTTCATTTCTTCATTATAGAAATAATTGGAAGCCAGCGACTTGGCACTCACCAGCAAAAGAATGAGGTCGGCGTCGTGTAGGTGGGTTTTGATTTTTTCATCCCACTGCTCGCCTGCTGCTATCTTGCCGTCATACCAAGTCTCAATGGCTTGGTTGCGCTCCAATGGCGCAAGGTACTCCCGCAAGCGATGAAGAAAAGGCTCATCCTCCCGCGCA
>JAHDEO010000385.1:0-3261 GCA_020628725.1 Saprospiraceae bacterium | reverse complement strand
TAGGCGATAAAAACTTTGGTTTTTTGCATAGTGGTTGGCTTGATTCCTTGTCGTCCGGACGAATCGCTCGTCCGACGACTATGTTTAGCGTCAATACTTAGTTGTCAGACGAAGGCTTTGTTCCAATCTTACCGTTTATCCTGACATCTGTGTTTCAATTCAAGTGATTCGTCGGACGACAGGGCAAGTTACATATTTTTTTTGATTTAGTAACGGCTGTCTTTAGTTCCGATAATTATCGGAAAAAAGGTTTAAAAAACCTTTAACTCGCGTTCACTAAGCTAACGTATTGCTCCCTTACGGTCGTCGGCAGCTAAAGACAGCCGTTACGGTGTGTTACATTTGTTTCACAGTATTTTTTTGTGTAAATTTGAAAGAAAATAATAAAATATGACTGCTCAAATAGCGACAATACCAACCGTTCAGATAGACGAAGCCCGTCGCTTCACCGTAGAAGAGTATATGAAAATTCTCGAAACGGGGATTTTTGAGGGTGAACGGGTTGAGTTACTGAATGGAATTATTACAATCATGAGTCCAATAAGCAAAAAACATAGAGGTATCGTAGCGCGAGTGCTACGACTGCTGAATATCCATAATTTATTGGATTATTTTTACTCACCGCAAAGTAGCGTCATACTCAAAGATGATAGCGCACCAGAACCGGATATTCTAATAGCCAAAGCAGAGGCTTCTGATTATATGGATGCGCCCTTACTGCCAAAGGATGTTTTTTTGATAGTCGAAGTAGCTGATTCATCACTCAGAATTGACCGTAAAGTCAAAACTGCGCTTTATGCCGATTCAGGTATTCAGGAATACTGGATTGTCAACCTCCAAGACCACCAAATCGAAGTATTCAAACACCCCGAAAACGCAGATTATCACGTAAAAACTATCTCAAAAGCAGGTGAAACGGTCACTTGCGAAGCGATGGGTTTCACACTCAATGTAGATGATGTATTTAAGGGTTTGAAAAAGACTTAATGCAGTATAAATGAACGACAATAACTCACAGACGACCAAGCAAGTGTCATAGACATCATGGCACAAATCAAAAAATTGAATGCCATGATTGACCTCCACCAAACTGAATCAAAAGATACTGTCATGGTGAGTCAATACGAAGATATGAAGCAGCGTTTTCTGCTTGAATTGAAGGAGATTATGTTGGGGTATCAGATTGAGGTGCAGATATAAACCACGAAAACTCTAACTCCCAAGAACCAACTCATCCTCCCGCGCATAGGCGATAAAAACTTTGGTTTTTTGCATAGTGGTTGGCTTGATTCCTTGTCGTCTGACGAATCGCTCGTCCGACGACTATGTTTAGCGTCAATACGTAGTCGTCAGACGAAGGTTTTGTTCCAATCTTATCGCTTATCCTGACATCTGTATTTCAATTCAAGTCATTCGTCGGACGACAACTGCATCGCAAGTTACATATTATTGAAAAGATATGGAAATGAAAAGAAGTCGTTGTTATTATGTTAAAACTCCAAAAATATTCACACAAAATAAATCATTTCATATATTTTTATCCTTGTAAATCATTTTTCAAACAATAAAAACTTAACACATGAAAAGCAGATTTCTTTTGCTATTTGCGACATTGTGGATAGGTCACATTCATGCTCAAAGTTCGAGTCCTGAAGTAGTGTCTTCGGCGGGAGATACATTTCAGGGGGATAACATTCGTATAGAATGGACTTTGGGAGAGTTGGCAATTACGACTATCCAAAATCCACCCCAACAAATCACACAAGGTTTTCATCAGCCTGTTTACACGATTACAAGTATTGATGAGCTGCCAGAAGACATTGGAGAGATTAGCGTCTTTCCTAATCCAACTTCGGATATCATGGAAATGCGTCTGAATTTCAACCAATATCAAAAAGTACAAATCCGACTGACGGATACACAAGGACGTGTCCTAATCACCAAAGAAATCTCCGGTCAAAACCTCAGTGACCGTACAGACATCCGCGAACTGCCAAGGGGTAGCTACTTTCTCATTTTTTTCATTAACAACCAATACACACAAACATTTAAAATTCAAAAACTTAACTGATTATGAAAACATTATTCACAACTATTCTCACCCTGCTTTTGATGACCTCGCTTTTGGCACAAACTCCACAAGGCTTTAATTATCAAGGCGTAGCAAGAGATTTATCCGGCAACCCAATGCCTAATAGCGACATCGCATTGAGAATCGCCATTTTACAGGGCAACATCAACGGAATAGAAACATACAAAGAAACTCATAGCGTAACGACCAGTGATTTGGGTTTATTCACGCTCCAAATCGGAACGGGAACGGCAGTCAACGGCGTATTCGACGAGATTGATTGGGGTGCAGATAGCCATTACCTTCAAATTGAAATGGATGAAAATAACGGTACGAATTATCAATTGATTGGTACAAGCCAACTCATGAGTGTGCCTTACGCACTACACGCCCGAAATGGTAGCAAATGGGAAGATGACCCTGAAGGTATTAGATATGATTCCGGTATTGTCAGCATCGAAAATAATAACACAGCAACCACTCGAAGAGGACTTCGCGTAGAAACCGGTCCGATTGATGGTTTTGCTGATTATGTTGTTGGTGTTCATAGTAAAATTGAAGCCGGACGTGGTTATGCTGTTGGTATTCAGGGTAGTGCTTACAGCGAAATACCTTCTAATGCAGGGCGGTCTTATGCAATAAGAGCTGTTGCAGGAAATTCTACGCCGGGGGCTAACTTCGCCATATTTGGACAATTGCAAGGCTCAAATAATGGTGCAGCAGTTTTGGGTTATGATAAAATAACTTATCCAAGCTGGGGTATCGTTATTCCGGCTAATAGACCCTGGGCAGGCTACTTTGTAGGTGGTGTGCATATAACAGATGAACTGGGGATAGGGACAAATCAACCCACCGCAAAACTACAAGTTGCCGACGGAGATATTTACATTGAAGACATCAATCAAGGCGTTATTATGAAATCACCCAATGGTCAATGTTGGAGATTGACGATTGATAATAATGGTCAGTTAGTACCAACGGCTATTAATTGTCCATAAGAAATAAATTATCGAAAAGTAGGACGCAGATTTAACAGATTCAAGGGATTATAACGGATAAATATCTGTGTAAATCTGTTTAATCCGTTAAATCTGTGTCCCATCTACCATCCATCCACCATTCGCCCTGATTTATTTTTCGGCAAACTCTGCAAAGCCGTCACTATCCACTGCCGCGTATCTTTCGGGTCA
>JAHDEO010000384.1:6111-7269 GCA_020628725.1 Saprospiraceae bacterium | reverse complement strand
GTATTGCTTTTCTGTCGCAATGCACATCTCCAACAAATGAAGGTGCAAGTACAACGGCTAAAGCCACAGCAAAAGACTCATTAAGCTTTTGCTTATTAAATTTTTACGAACCTTTATCTGATAAAAAAGACGGCGGTATCTACGAAGATTTTGCGACCTACATCGCAGAAGAACTCGACAAAACCCCGAAATTCGTCTATCTCGACGAGGCATACTTTAGCCGTCCCGTCCGTGACGGCATCCGCAAAGGGATTTGTGATTGCCAAATGGGACATCCTATCGAAGAAGAAGAACCCTGGCTCATCCCGAAAAAAGTCAGGCAATCAAAGCCTTATACATCAGTCGGTTATGCGATGGCTACTGCCGACCCTACCATTCAAAAGTTAGAAGATTTAGCCGGAAAAAAAGTCGTTATCATGTCTCAATCGCCCCCCTTGACTAAGGTAGGAAAACTCAAAGACGTACAAGTAAAATTCCTAATTGACGAAGCTCAAATGATGCAAAAATTGGATGAGGGCGATGCCGATGCCGTAGTCGCATGGGGCGCGAAATTATACAATATCAACAAAGAAAAATATAATAATAAATTCGAAGTGATAGACACGGAGTATATGTGGGATGTCGCTATTTTGACCCAAGCAAAAGATTCCACCCTAATGAGCCAAATCAATAACATTATTGAAAACCAACCCGCGAAATACACCGAAATTGCAGAAGGATACGGACTCTAAAAAGCAAATCGTCATTCCGCACCCCGATGCGGAATCTGTTACATCTTGGCAGGATGTTAAGGCAATCGGTTAATTTAGGTGTTTTTGACACGTTTTATCCTTGAACTTAAATTATGAAAAGAATATCTACACTCATCTGTGTGTTAATGTTGTGTGCGAGTATCGGAAATTCACAGGAAGTGAACGATACCATTCTACTGGAAAATATACTGGTCATTCCCTCGCCTTTTTCCAATTACTTATATAATGATAATGCCTTTGGTAGTCTCCACTACACCGCCGAAGATGTCAGCGAATCCTCCGCTTTTCTTAATGAATCGCTCCTCAATGCCCCTTCCGTTCACATCAATGATGCTACGACAAATCCGGTAGCACAAGACGTTCAAATTCGCGGTTTTCTCACCTTTATATTTCACAAGAAATTGAA
>JAHDEO010000384.1:0-6101 GCA_020628725.1 Saprospiraceae bacterium | reverse complement strand
TCGCGGTTTTCACACCTCACCTTTATATGGTCTTTCACAAGAAATTGCAATCTATGCCGACGGCGTAAAGAAAAACGACTTGCTTGGCGATGCCGTTTTCTGGGAATTGATGCCCACCTTCGCTATGGAACAGGCGCAGATTTTTGTCGGTTCGCAACCACTTTTTGGACTCAATGCGCTTGGTGGTACGATTAATTATACCACCAAATCCGGCTTCACGCATCCGCATGGTGCGGCGCGGGTCAGTTACGGTTCATTCCAACGCCTAAATACCGTTTTAGAATACGGTGGAAATAATGGAAAATTCGGTTGGTACGCAGGTGCGAATCATTGGCGCGAGCAAGGTTGGCGCGAACATTCTCCCACTGATGTGACGAATGTTTTCGGAAAATTAAGCTATCGTGAAAACAACGAAGAAATTGATGTCAGTCTTCAATTTGCTAAGTCAAATTTACTCGGAAACGGTGCGTTTCCCATTGAATTATTGAATGAAGATGAATGGCGCAACCAAGTATTTACACATCCCGATAGAACTGAAAACCAACTGTTTGAAGCGAACGCGAGCTGGTCGCATCGTTTTTCTGATAGAACAAAAAGTCGCCTTATATTAGCATTTAAAAATATAAAAACAGACATATTAAACGGTGACGAATCGCCCTTTGATGTATTTGAAGTGGACGGTGAAGAAGTCCTTGCAATCGGTGATGACGACGACGATGACGAAGAGGAGGAAGAAGAAGAAGAAGAGGAGGAGGAAGATGATGATGAATTAGAATTTGCTCTTGACGCAGACGGAAATTACATACTCGCCACTGACGATAATAGCGAGGCGATTCTCAATGCCAATCAAGTCCGTCAATCTTCATTTTCAGCCGCATATTCTGTCACTACGCAATGGCAAACCGACCCCGTTGCATGGGAATTGCAATCGGGCATCTCACTACGCACCGGACAGGCGCATTATACCGCAGGCGGCGAGTTGGGCTTTTTTGACGAGACACGCGAAGTGACAGGTGTAGGTACACGACCTACAAATTTCGATACTGATGTCATTACAAATGCAACAAATTTACATGCGACTACGGGGCTTAATGCCTTCATTAATAATGACTTAGCGATTCAACTCTCGGCTGCATACAATCTTTCTTCTCTCATTCTCAAAGACCAAATCGGTACGGAACTCAACGGCAACCACCGCTTCAACAACCTCTCCGGTGCGCTCAATGCCTATTATTTATTGCGTAAAAATTGGATGTTACAAGCTGCATTCAGCACCTCCACGCGCAACCCAACGGCGGTAGAAGTCAGTTGCGCCGACCCCGACGCGCCTTGCCGTCTGCCCAATGCTTTCCTTGCCGACCCGCCGCTTGATTTGGTTCGTGCGGTCACGGGACAGGTAGGTACGGCGTATCAAAATCAAGGCTTTCGATTCGCTTCTACTTTGTTCATTACGAATGTGTTGGATGATATATATTTCGTAAGTGCAGGACCGCTTCGTGGTTCGGGTTATTTTGATAATATCGGTACAACACGCCGCGCAGGTTGGGAAAATACTTTGCAGATAGAAGCTGCTGAAAAATTGAATATCGAATTAAATTATACCTATCTTAACGCAACTTTTCAAGATGAATTTAAAATTTCCTCCCCCAATCATCCCAACGAAATTGAAGAAGAAATCAGTGTAGAAAAAGGAGACCGTATCGCGCTCATTCCCGCGCATAATTTTGGTGGAAAAATTAATTATCAACCCATAGAAAACCTCGAATTACAATGGAATATACGATATAATTCCTCCCAATTCGTAAGAGGCGATGAAGCCAACGAACTCGACCCCGTAAGCGGCTACATGCGTCACGATGCCCTCGTCAGATATTCACTCAATGAAAAAATATCCCTTTGGCTAAGAAGCAATAACGTCACCAATGCCCGATACGAAACCTTCGGCTTATTGGGTGAGGCAGATGAAGCAGGAGAATTATTAGGAGAAGAAGACTTAGAAAATAATATATTTGCAGGACCTGCCGCACCGCGTTATATGGAGGTGGGTTTTAATATTAAATTTTGACACACCGTACCGACGACTTTAGCCGTCGCCGCCTAAAACTCACCTTGCATTTCTAAAATGCAAGGTGAGTTTTAGGCGGATGAATACCAAGTCACTTGACGGCTAAACAGGGTGGACGGCAACTCCGTAATGACTGCTTTAGCTGTCAAGTGGCAAAAAAATGTTTCGTAAATTATTGTTTTTAAATTAATTAAAAATTATAATAATTGTTTACGTGACAGCTAAAGCAGTCATTACGGTATTCGCGGTCAACCTGTAAAGTCGTCGGTACGGTGCCTATATTCACCAATGAGAAATACCATATTTACCTTCATAATCATAATGTGTGTTGGGAGTCATCTCAATGCACAAGAAGATACCCTCAACACACTAATAGACGAAGTAGAAATCCGCGCTACACGGATAAGCACCTCACCCTTGCAACAACCTTACTCATTGGCAACCTATAACGCAGGCACGCTACAAGAGACCCGCCAACAACTCTCTCTCCAAGAATACCTGTACCAAATTCCGGGTTTATTCAGTTTGAATGCCAATAATTATGCACAGGATTTGCGGATTTCGATACGTGGATTTGGGGCGCGGGCTGCCTTTGGGATACGCGGCGTGAAGATTGTTGTGGACGGCATCCCTGAAACCACACCCGACGGTCAAGGGCAAATCGACAACCTCAACGTAGGCATTGTCGAGCGACTCGAAGTATTGAAAGGACCTTCTGCCGCACTCTACGGTAATGCTTCCGGCGGTGTGATTCAGGTGTACTCAAAGGCAGATTTTGAGGAGAATTTTGCAAAGGCGGCTTTGACTTTTGGTTCATTTGGAATGCAACAATATCAAGTTGGAGGCGGCTTAGTGCAGGGCAATACCTGCGCGATTTTGCAAGGCACACACACACGCACCAACGGCTACCGCGACCAAAGTAACCTTGTAAACAGCAACTTCAATGCACGAGTATTTCATGATTTTTCGGAGAAATCGAAGCTCAATTTTCAAGTGAATTATACCAATAGCCCCGTAGGCGACGACCCCGGGGGTATCAATGCGGAATCGGTCATAGAAAACCGCCGACAAGCGCGAGATAGAAATGTATTATTCCAAACAGGCGAGTCTATTAATCAATTTAAATTTGGCGGACAATATCAATTGGCATTGGATGAGGAAAAAAGCCTGCAATTATATGGTTTTTATAGCAATCGAAATTTTGAAGGCAGGATTCCGATACCTTCAAATGGTTGGATTGAGTTAGGAAGAAATTACGCCGGACAAGGTGGACATTTTAAATTGAATAAAGATGTCGCCAATGGAAAAAACACCTTGCAAATTGGTTATGAATTAGCTTTACAACAAGATGCACGTCAGCGTTTTAGAAATGAAGAAGGCGTAAAAGGTGATTTGGTACTCGACCAAATTGAAAGTTTTTCATCAGCCGGAATCTATGCCTTAAATCACTTCAAAACCGGACCGCTTTTAGTCGCGTTGGGACTGCGTTATGACCTCAATAATTTAGGCGTAGATGATCAAAGGCTGGACGACGGCAACCAATCCGGTACACAAAATCTTTCGGCTTTTAATCCGAGTGTTGGGTTAAATTATGAGCTTTCGCAAAACCTTCATGCTTATGCCAACTTCCGTTCGGGCTTCGAAGCCCCCGCTTTGAGCGAACTCTCCGCCAACCCAACAGGCGAGGCAGGATTCAATGAAAGTCTAAAATCGCAACGAGCGAATAATTACGAAATTGGTGTAAAAGGCGTAGTCGGTAACAACTTCGATTTTGATGCGACCTATTTTTTCATCAATACTACCAATGACCTCGTTCCTTACGAATTAGAAGATTTTCCTGACCGTACATTCTACCGAAATGCAGGTAGCACGACTCGCAGCGGACTCGAATTGTGGGGGCGTTATCGTATCACCTCCGCATTGCAGGCGCGGGCAAGTTACGCTTATTCAAATTTTAAATATAAAGATTATTCAATTGATAATGAAGATTTTGGTGGAAATGTATTGCCCGCTATTCCGCCGCATTTTCTGACGGTACAATTGGCTTATGAAGATAGAAAGGGTTTGAATGTCAGATTACAACACCGTTACACCGCCGAGTTCTATGCGAATGATGCGAATAGTGCCACCGAACCGACCTATCAAGTCACCGACTTGAGTGCAGGTTATCGCCTTGCAGTGAAAGAGATGATTTTTACGCCCTTCATAGGAATTAATAATATTTTTAATACAGAATATAGCGATAATGTCCGCATCAATGCCTTCGGCGGCAGGTATTACGAACCGGCAGCTGGGATTAATTTTTATGGTGGTATTCGCTGGAAAATGTAAACATATCGTAGGGACAGGGCATGCCCTGTCCCTACGATATGGCATGTAAATAATTGTTTTTTAATTAATTAAATATAAAAATACTTGACGGCTAAAGTCGTCGGTACGGGAAATGAGCAAACAACGCAATCTAAATTTCATTCTCACTATCATCGTAACGGCGCAATTTTGCTGCACGTCACTATGGTTTGCGGGGAATGGTGTGATGACCGATTTGGTCGCCAATTTTGGCTTGCCCGAAAGTGCTTTGGGGCATTTGACCTCTGCCGTACAATTCGGATTCATCACCGGAACGCTCATTTTTGCCTTGCTGACAATTGCCGATAGGTTTTCGCCTTCGTATGTGTTTTTGGGTTGTGCTTTGTTGGGTGCGTTATTCAATTTGGGGACGATTTGGGAGCAAAATACCTTGACGAGTTTGTTGACTTTGCGCTTTATGACGGGCTTTTGTTTAGCGGGCATTTATCCTGTCGGGATGAAAATTGCGGCGGATTATTTCCAAAAGGGCTTGGGCAAATCGCTGGGTTTTTTGGTCGGTGCATTGGTCGTGGGAACGGCATTTCCACACCTACTGAAGGGCTTGACAACCGAATTACCGTGGAAAGCCGTGCTGCAAATCACCTCCGGTTTGGCGGTCTTGGGCGGTGTGTTGATAGCTGTTTTTGTACCCGATGGACCGGGGCGAAAACCAAGTCAAAAAATCAATTTATCAGCATCATTTAAGGTCTTCAAAAATTCTGATTTTCGTGGGGCAGCCTTCGGATATTTCGGTCATATGTGGGAATTGTATGCGTTTTGGGCGTTTGTTCCTGTCATACTTCGGACCTATGTTTCCTTGCACGAAGGCATACAAATTAATGTTCCCGTTTGGTCATTTATCATTATCGGAATTGGTGGAATATCTTGTGTCATAGGCGGTTATCTTTCTGAAAGTATGGGGACGAAGCGCGTGGCATCCCGGTCTTTGCTGATGTCGGGGATTTGTTGTTTGTTGTCACCATTGGTGTTTATGTTGGGAATGAAATGGTTGTTCCTCGCGTTTCTGATATTTTGGGGAATGGTCGTGATAGCGGATTCACCCTTATTTTCTACCTTGGTTGCTCAGAATGCGCCCGTCGAATATAAAGGTACGGCACTCACGATTGTCACTTGCGTAGGATTCGCGATTACAATTGTGAGTATTCAGCTATTGAATTATTTGAGTGGAATGTGGCAACCCATTTATTTGTATTTGGTACTGGCGGCGGGTCCGGTATTTGGCTTGACAGCTTTAAAAATGAGTAGATGAGTAAATGTAATTTACGAATTTTATTTTAATGAATATTTATAAACAAAAAATTACACACTATGCCAAAGTATGTTATTGAAAGAGAAATCCCCGGCGCAGGCGATTTGACTGCCGAACAATTCAAAGGTATTTCGCAAACTTCTTGCGGCGTATTAGGAAAGCTGGGACCACAAATCCAATGGTTGCAAAGTTACGTCACGGGCGATAAAATCTACTGTGTCTACATCGCACCCAATGAGGAAATGGTACGCGAACACGCCAGTCAAGGCGGTTTTCCCGCCAATTCAGTTAGTGAGGTCAAAACGATAATCGACCCGACGACTGCAGAGTAAAAATTATTTCGGAATTGACCACCAAATGGTCAATTCCGAAATAGTTTTAGTCCTTTTTATAAAGGAGTTCAAAAAAAGTAGTAAC
>JAHDEO010000383.1 GCA_020628725.1 Saprospiraceae bacterium | reverse complement strand
ATCGGCAAGATGGTAGATGAATATTTGCGACTCATCGAACGCGGAATGCACGAAACAGAACGCGGAAAAGAACTTTGGTTGGAATTGGAAAAATTAGACCCCAACTCCAATGAGCATGGACGTATCCGTTTGGCATTGAAGCGATTAGAAGTCATCAAAAAATGAGACACATCATAAAACTTCCATTGCAAACAAACGTTTTGGAACAACTAAAAGCCAAACAACAACGAATAAACAATGGAGAAGTAAAACCAAGATTTACCCCAAGCCCACAACAGCGAAGAGTCGTAATTGCTAACCTTCTGCAAGCCCAAAAAAGATTATGTTGTTACTGCGAATGTGTTATCAGCCCATCTACTACGCACTCTCACATCGAGCATTTCCACGAACAAAGTGACTATAAAGATAAAATTTACGATTACGACAATTTCCTCTTGTCATGTCAAGGTGATATAGCAAATGACACCCTGAAAATGCAATGCGGACACGCTAAAGAACGAAGCCGACACGCCTACGCACCCGTTGATTATGATTTGCTGCTCAATCCACTGGAAGATAATACCGCCCTTTTCTTTTACAACACATCAGGCGTCATCGAATCCAAATCAACAGAAAAAGCTGATATTGAGCGAGTTGAATATACCTGCAATCGTTTGAATCTGAACAACCCGGGCTTGGTGGAAGAAAGGGTAGATACGATTGAACGCATTGAAGCGGCTTTGCGAGGTTTATCATTGACCGAACAAAAAAATCTCATAAAAATACTGCTCAACGAAAATCAAGACGAATTAGAACCTTTCTACTCAACCATAAAAGATAATTTCGGCTTTCTGGTAGAATAAAAGTATGATTATGCTCCCTACTCCAAATGCCTCAAATACATATCAGGATTATTCAAAAAACTCTTCGTAATTTTATAATGCTCTGTTTCTTCGAGTGGCGTTTTCACCATTTTTTCTTCCGTGATTTCATAGATAGTTGCATTGGGAATGGACATCAAAATCGGTGAATGTGTCGCAATGATAAATTGCGAGACGTTGGATTTGAGATGCTCATTGATGTGATAAATCAGGGAGAGTTGTTTGGCAGGCGAAAGGGCGGCTTCGGGTTCATCCAATAAATAAATACCTCTTGTTTGAATCTTGTCTTCTATGATTTTCAGGTAGGCTTCGCCATGAGAAAAAGACGTGAGTTCCTGCCCATAATTTTTTCGCATATGGTGTATCTGATAGTTGGCATTATCCTTCATTTCCTGTATGATATGCGCCGGCACTTCGCCCTCCAATGATTTTAAATGACCATGCAATTCCGCATCTGCCCTGTTGATACTATTGAGGTAATCCCCAAAATCTTCAGCTCTGAAAAAGAAGCCCGTAGGGCGGTCGATATTAAAATCCAGCTCAAAGTAAGGAGCGAGTTGTACGGCGGCTTGAAATGATTTTTTGGAGTATCCGCTACCATCCATATGCGGCAGTTGCAGTCGGAAGGCAATCGTTTCGATGAGCGTTGATTTTCCGGTGCCATTATCACCGATAAAGAAATTCAGATTATTGGAAAGGTCAATATTTTTAGCATGTTTTATGGAAGGAATGTTGTATGGAAAGGGATTGGTTCGTGCTGAATTAATATGGATGGATTTTATATAAGGCATATTTGTTTAGTCGTAATGATAGTTGAAGTACGATATTCATATTTGATTGATTTTACTGTGATTCAATAGAATAAGGATGGGACTGACATTTTACAATGTAGTGTTCACTTCTTCGTTCATATTTTCACCAAAAAAATGTTTAATCCGCTCGGTATCTTGATTTTTAACCGCATGTAAAGGTTCAGATAGTTGCGTAATTTTACGAAGAATCAACTTCCTGAAAAGTCCCGTGAAAAACCGTTGAACAGGAGGAATAGATTGCTCAAGTTTTTCGAAGAAACCCTCTTTTGTCTCGCTTCTGAAATGAAGAATATCCTCTAATACATCGCCATCAGTAAAAAAACCGCAATGAAAATTTCTAGTAGCAAAAGCATGTTTGGGAAAGTCAGGCGAACCAAGTCCAAATGCTTCAAATGCTCCAGCCATATATTCTTTGTAAGTCAATTGCATTTTTTCGCCTCCTCCCAAGTTATATATATTTTTTGAGAGCACATTCTGATACTTGATAGCATTTACAAAAGCTCTTGCAGCATCTCTCGGAATAGACATTTCCAAAGAGGTATTCAGAGGCATATGAAACATGAGTTTAGACAGTCTGTGATGCTTACCCATGATACCTGTCAATCGAAAAATAGACCAGTTGAGTTCACTGTTTTGGATAATCTTTTCAGCTTCAATTTTGGTGACGGCATACTCATCTCCTTCACTTGGAATGAGCGGGTCGCCTACTTTTATAAATGGATTTTTCAACCTATCACCATACACTGACACAGATGAACTGTAAAGCAGAAAAGCATCAGGCGCATGCCGTTCCAAGCCTCTGACGATATTTTCGGTGCCAATGGTATTAACGCGGCGTGCAAGTTCCGGCTTGTCATCTGCCAAAGGTGGAATAATGCCTGCCAAATGAATAACAACATCTTGTCCTTTGCATATTTCAGGCATGTATTTTTCGTCCGAAATATCACCATAAACAATGTTGATTTTATCTTTAAATGGCGAAAAAATACGTTGTGATTTTCCCGTTTTTACATCAAATACGGTGATGTTGTATGCGGCTAAATTTCCGCATAAAGCCTCCAAGACAGCGGAACCAACTGTCCCGGACGCGCCTGTGAGGAGTACATTAATAAGGTTCATGGTTTTTTATTGAAATAAAGAAAGTCTGTAATAATATAACTCAAGTTGTCTGCAACTTGAATTGCTATAGTATCTAGCTTGGGGTGTCTTGTTCGGCCAACTTAGCCAAGTGCGGACATCCGCCCTCAATGGCTTCTTCCAGCTTTTTCTGACCTACGAGTTGTTCGGCTGATTTTCGTTTGTATCTGATGTGAGTGGGTGATGGTCTACAAGCACCTAAACCTGTGATTACTTTAGCATCTTTGGTGATCAATTCTAAATCAAATTGTTGAAAAAATAAGGCGGTAATGATGAGCATTTCATTATAGGCAAAATTCATTCCCGGACATTTGTGGGTAGCACCGCCAAAGCCTATAATAGCATACCTATGTTGTTTTTTCTCATTGCGTTCGGGGCTGAAACGTGTGGGGTCATAAGTCTGGGGGTTCTCAAAAAATTCGGGAAGGAAATGGGCTACTGCGGAGCTGATCATGATAGGAGAATCTTTGGGTATGGTGTAGCCTCCGATTTTATATTCTTCGTTAGTAACACGCATCACGATATCTGCCGAAGGGCGCATACGTGTTGTTTCTTCTATCGCCCACAGTATTTTTTCGAGGTTCGCTAATATGCCGCTGTTCAGTTCAGTGCCGTAAGGAAATTTGGTGGCGATTTCTTCCTGTACTTGCAATAAATAATCAGGGTTTTCTAAAAGCTGAATAATCGTCCATGCAGCTTGTCCGGCAGTCGTTTCGTGTCCTGCAAACATGAGTCCCAAGATAAGCCTTACAATTGTATCATTATCAAAAAACTCCCCGTCAGCCATGGGTTTATTAATTACATCTTGCAAAAAATCATCATATTTTTCGCCATTTTCTCGTCGCTCTTTGACCATTGGGTCTATAATATCATACATTTTCTTTTTGGCAATGTCTCGTTTGATAAATTTGGGTAGGGGCAAATTAGGTGGCAAAATAGGATCCATAGCTACACCCAATGTTTTATAGAGTTGCCAAAACTTTTCCCCTACTTCATCATAAAACTTTTCCCCTAAAATAGTGCGCCCCGCCACATATTGAGTGAGGTTGCACATTTCCTCAACGATTTCTATCTCTCCTTCCTTGCCCAAGCCATCCAGCCATTCTTGGATAGCACCCTGCATATTATTGATATACCTCAGTATTTTTTTTCGTCGTAAAGGCTCATATACGACCGGGCGTTGGTTGGTGTAAACATCTGTCGAAGCTGTCAATGCAATTTCACCAAACAAACTTTTCAAAAAACCGTAGGCTTTACTAATGCTTAATTTTGTATCTGTATCTTCAAAAAAGGCTTGGTGATATTCAGCACCTATCATTACCACTAACTTGGCAAATCCTATATCCACAGTAAACATAGAGCCATGCTCTGCATAGCCTTGTCGGAGTACTTTCTGGCGGTCTTTATGAAATTCTAATAAGTGTCCAAAAATAGGTACTCCACCGGACACTGTTGGAGGAAGAGATGAAGAAGTAGACATGTTTTGTGTTATTCGTTCTGAAAATTTGCACTAATTTACAAGAAAAAATTTAAAAATTGCCACTCGTATTCATATATTACCTCGAATATTTTATGGATATATCATTTTTCTTATAAAAAAAATTATCTCATACAACTATTTAATTATAAGACCTTAAGAAGGATATAATTCATACTAATCGTTAATCAAAATCAAATAACCGGAGTTTTTAGCACTCTAAAAATATGCAATTCTACAATTTAAAAATAAAGCAAGTGATCAGAGAAACCGAAGATGCCGTTTCGCTGATATTTGATATTCCGCAAGACCTCACCGATACCTTTGACTTTATACAAGGGCAATATCTCACACTGCAATTCACGCTGAATGGCGATGCGGTACGCAGGGCATACTCTATGAGTAGCAGTCCGCTGGATGATGTGGTGAAAATTACCGTAAAACAAATACAAAACGGGCTGGTTTCTACCCACATTAATCAAAATCTGAAAGAAGGTGATACCGTAGCTGTGATGCCGCCGAATGGTCGGTTTTATACTGATTTAGATGCTGAAAACAAAAAGACCTATTACATGTTGGGGGGCGGTAGCGGGATTACGCCTTTATTGTCCATTTTAAAGACGGTCTTGGAGACAGAACCTCTAAGTGCGGTATTTTTATTTTATGGAAATAAGGATGAAGATAGTGTTATTTTCCAAAAAAAATTAGATGAATTAGGACTCCAATATCCTGACAGATTCAGGAATGTACAAATTCTTAGTCATCCGCATACCATACAACAAAGACGCTTTTTCGGACTGCAAACCAAGACAGTTGCCTCATGGAAAGGTATGGTCGGTATCATGGATGAACAACATTTTCATTATTTTTTTAATAAAAACAGACCTCAACACCGACAGCAAGAGTATTTTATCTGCGGACCAACTCCTATGATGGATGCAGCAGAAAAAGTATTACAAGAGAAAAGTATTGACCGGGAAAATATCCATATTGAACGGTTCAGTTCTAATATTCCCACGAATGTTGACGGAACAAAAAAAGTAGATTTAAGCCAAGTAAAAACAGGTGCAGGACTCACGGCACACCTCAAAGGTGAACGTATAACGACGCGCATACCCGCCGATTCTACTATTTTAGACACCTTGCTTGACATGGGATATGAAGCCCCTTTTTCCTGCAAAACAGGAGCTTGTGCAACCTGTCTGGCGAAGTGTATCAAAGGCAAAGTACAAATGGACGAATGTCTGACCTTAGAACCCGAAGAAATAGAAGAAGGATTGATTTTGACTTGCCAATCTCGCCCCATCACTGATAGTGTAGAAATTACTTATGATGTCAAGTAACTCAAGTTACGGATAAATCGAGGGGTGAATTAAGTGATTGAAAACCAATCACTTTAAGCTATAACGTACCCCAAGATAAATCTCCCTTCCTTTCGTCGGACCCCAATTAAAAGCCGTATCAAAAAACTGCCCAAAGGGGTCATCCGCAGCCAAAATAGGGTCGGCTTGACGGAAATTAAAGATATTTTCACAGCCGCCGTATAAGTCGATATTCTCGCCAAATTTATAGGTGAATTGCGCGTTTACGAGCGTATATGGGCGCGAAAATTGGTCTTGCTGATAACGTTCAGGATAGCCATTGGTATCAGGCAGACGTTGGCGACCATTCAAATGGATATTAGTGTCAAAATGCCATTTTTTGTGAATAGGTTCGTAAGAAAAAGTGGCGAGAAATCGGTGTTTTGAATTGAAAGGTAATATCACTTTTTTCCCGTCAATTTCACGGAAAACATTGAGGAAATTATACGCCAATTTAAATTCATATTGGTCGAGATATTTCATGTTGCCTTCGGCTTGGAAGGTGTTGGAGGCAGATTGACCTGTAAAATTCGCCAGAATTGCCTGTCCGGGTGCACGGTCGTAATCAGGGAAAATCTGATTGCTAAAACTCGTGTGATAATAATCCGCCGTAAACGTACCGACCCAATCTGTCCAGAATTGTTTATGAACGATATTAAAACCAAAATTTGCTGATTGTTCAGGTTGCAATTCTTCTTCAAAAATCACCTCTCTCGAACTCGCCAACAAACTCGGATTTTCCGCATACACACTCGCTACACGCCAGCCCGTTCCCGCCGAAAATCGCAATTCAGTATTTTCCGCCACATTATAATTGACACCAAAACGAGAGGTCATAAAACCGCCAAATTCCTGATGCACATCCCATCGTACCCCCGTTATCAATTTAAATTTATCAAAATTGGAAGTATTCTCCACAAAAAAGCCCGGAATGCGATTTTGTTGTAGCATCGCACGCTCGGCAATTGTCTCTTTAATCGTTGAGTGGCGGTAGCTGAGTCCGGCTTTTACATCATGCTCATTGGCATCGCCATACTTTTGCTCAAATTGCAAATTGGCATAAGCAAACTGCTGTAAACCCGTATATGCCGTGATGCCGTAATACGAATTTTGCTGATGAAAAAACGCTGCGCCAATAAACTTAATTTGCTGTTTATCAGAGAAAATATAACCTGTTTTGGTAGAAATTTCGGGTTGAGAAATCACTACATCTTGCCCATAAACTTCCGAACTTCCTCTATGGTCTTTTCTCACAAAATTTTTCTCGCCGCCCGTTCGCGTCTCATGCCAATAACGTAGCGCAACTTCCGAAAACAGCCCTTCCGTCACCGATTTCGTTTGAATTTTATGATAAATTGCTTGTCGTTCTACTAAAGGAAAATCCAAGAAATTATCGTCATTCCAATCTCTGCGAAAGCCCGGACGCGAGATATGCGCCGAGGTAAAACTCGACCAACCTTGCGGCGCAGTGTAGGCATAATTCGCATTGAATTGATGAATCCCAAAACTATTGACATAGGCATTGAGCAGCAAGCCTTCTTCGTTTTGCGGTTGTTTGGGAATCACATTTATCTGTCCACTCATTCCTTCAAAGCCTTGTAAAACAGAATTTGCACCCTTGGCTACAAAGATTTTATTGA
>JAHDEO010000382.1 GCA_020628725.1 Saprospiraceae bacterium | reverse complement strand
TTACGTTTTTATGGCGAATAATAAACTTTTGGTCGATGAACGTCAGGCAGACATTGGTGGTTTTTTAGTAGGGCGATTGCTACCATTTCGTAAGAAACGACAAGTCGGACCGTTTACCTTCATTGACCATATGGGACCTGCAACGTTGGGCAATGGTAAATACGCTGATGTAGACCAACATCCACACATTGGATTGAGTACATTGACCTATCTTTTTGAAGGAGCAATAGAACATCGGGACAGCACAGGAAGTGTGCAAATCATCAGCCCCGGAGATGTGGGTTTTATGACATCAGGAAAGGGTGTCACGCATACGGAACGCACACCCGCAAACAAGCGCAAGGGAGAATTTACCATGCACGGCTATCAAATATGGGTGGCTTTACCAAAGGATTTGGAGGAGATGGAACCGCGTTTTGATTATTACCCAAGTACGGAGATACCAACTTGGACACAGGATGGACTGACCTTCAAGTTGGTAGCCGGGAATGCCTTTGGAAAGTCTGCGCCCTTGCAAGGATATTCGCCCCTGTTTATGGTAGATATTTATGCGGAAGAAGCGACTACTATTCAACTTGGTGGTCAACTTAAAGGTGAAGTCGCGTTTGTCATCGTGAATGGCTCAATCACCGACCAAGATGAACGAGTAGAAGCCGGTCAAATGCTCATCAGTAAAACCAATGAACAGTGTGAAATTTGTGTAGATGCGAAAACACAACTCCTACTCTTTGGTGGTGAACCTTTGCCGGATCAACCTTATCTCATGTGGAATTTTGTGTCAAGTGATAAAGAGCGACTCCAACAAGCCAAACGAGATTGGATAGCTAAGAAATTTCCGAAAGTTCCGGGGGATGATACTTATATTTCTTTTCCGGGAGTTTAATTATTGAAACAAATCTCAAAAATGATTAACTTTGTACAAAACACGAATTATGGCTTATAGAGATTTCACATTAAAAGATTTAGATAAAAAATTTGGCATAGTAAATCAAGTGTCAGCCTTATTCGATATATCAAAAATCGATGCTGTGCATCCAAGTGCGTGGCTCAAAGAATCGTTGGAAATAGGAAATCGGCTACGACTGAATACTGAAAAAGCCAAATCGGAAGCGGTTGTGATGCCGATTTTATTGGAATTAAAAAAACGTAATGATGACTTCTTTACGATTTTTTCCGGCAGCAATTTTAAAGTAGATAAAGAGCGCGGACTTAACGGTGAATGTGATTTTGTCCTGAGTGCCAATGCAAAAGCATATATCATTGATACGCCGATTATTTCTATTGTTGAGGCAAAAAATGACGTGTTAAGCTTAGGTGTAGGGCAATGTGCCGCACAGATGTATGCCGCAAAATTGCAAAACGAAGAAGACGGCAAACCGCTTGATGTCATTTACGGCTGCGTGACTACTGCCCGTGACTGGCAATTCATGAAATTAGAAAATAATCAACTTTTGATTGACGAAGAAATTCACGTACTCAAAGAACTCCCCACCATCCTCGGCATCTTCCAACACATCATAGATTACTACAAAGCCATTCTCGAACCCGTAGAGGCTTAACAAAACACCATAACCCACTCAAAACCAAGCTCTCAAACTATGCACTACCCACCACCGACTACGAACTAAGCACATCTTTCAGACACAAAAAAAGGGAATTGTTTGGCGATTTTGAATATATGATGTATTTTGTGGATGTTAGTAGCGTCAGAAGAATTTCTCCGCATTTTACCTATCAGAAAACTCTCCATAAAGTATTTGAAGAGAATATATACAGAATGTGGATATTTTTAAATTGTTGACAGTTGAAAATATTTATATGAAAAATCATTGGAACGAAATTATTTATCAAGTCGAACAAAAATATGATATAAAATCTAGTGATGACTGGACGAAAAATGGTAAACAACAATTGCGAAGACTTCAAAGTGCATTAGAGATAAAAATAAAATCAGCAATTATTGGAGATATTTCTATCGCAAAAGAGTTTTTGCCAAATAATGCTATCCATGTATTTAAAGAATTACCAGAGGATAAGAGAAAGGAGAGCCTTGAAAGATATATTATTGAGAAAAAAGCAAACCCCAAAATAGGTTTGAGAACATTAGAAACTCATTTGTTGAATAAGAGTATGCCAAGAGCAAATAAGATACTTAATGCTTTTTCAATATTTGTTTATGATTCTCTTTTTGAGCAATCTTTTATAGAAAACGATACTAACTTAAAGGTTATTCAAAGTAAATCAAAAGTATCACCTAAAAACTTGACTCAAAAGCTGGAACAATTTTATGATTCGCACTTCTGGGTATATTATTTCCATTATGATGAAGACAATTTTTCTCATAATATTGGTAGAGCTGTTTTAAAAATTCAAGATGAAAATAAAGTTTTGCTAAATAATGTGGAAGCGGAAACAGCTACAGACTTTGCCGGAAGTATGGAAATTGAAAATGGGGGTCAGCATTTATATTTTGACTTGAAAGCTGTAAACACAAGAGAAAAGCATTTAAGGATTACAGTACATATAGGGTTTGGCAGAGTTCATCCGTTATTAATGGGTGTGTATACAAATATTTATGCTAATAATTCAATGGTTGCTGGAAGTATAGTTTTGGAAAAAGTAAATGACATTCTAACAATCCAAAACATGAAACCTCAATGTTTTTTTATTGATGAAGATATTGGCAACCATATCTCCCCAAGTATCGTTAATTTCTTGAGAGAACGTGCTAAAAACTTTTTAAAAACTCCTGCCGGAATATTTACACTATCCAAGCTTGATGATTGGAAAAAGATACAAATCCATAAAATGGAACGTAGGAAGAGCAGAAATTAATTACAAGAAAACAACATTCGGGATTCAAAATTAAAGCAATTGACATGTGGTCATAATGTATATGTTTTGATTTGCTTTTGGCATGAAATTACGTTTTCTTTTAAAGAGAGTTAAATCGATTTCGTAATCAAAAAATTGTTAAAGTATGAAAAAACTATTTACATTAATCATTTTAATTTCATCAGGAATGATGAACTCCTCTTGCGAAAGAGAAGAAATTTGTGCAGCAATACATCTTGCTGATTTGATTTCTTTTGAACTCGCATTCGCACTCCCTAGTGTTGAAACTGGAACCGCACTTATACTTACAACAGCTATTAAAAATGTCGCTGAAAGTACAAGATTCTGTGAAACTTCAGCAGCAGGGAATAGCAATACTGGTTATACCTTTGACTTCAGGGCAGATGAAGACAGTCCTTGGGAATCTGGACAGTTTGTAAATCAGAGCGGTGCTCTTGAATTTGAATTACTTGTACCTACTTCTTCGATTTCTCCTAATGATATCATCGAAATTGAACCCAAGTTCGCAATGGACGAACCTGGGCAGTATAGATTTGGAGTTAGTATTGATGCATCAAATGATGTTTCAGAGAGAGATGAAGAAAATAATAATGGTCAATCGGGTGAAGGAACAGTGGGAAAATCCTCTCCTACGTCAGTAACCGCTTATACCATTATTACAGTTCTTCCTTCCGAAGATTATATTTCCAGTTCTACGAAAAAAGGAAAAATAATGAAGATTAGATATTTAGGAATCACAGAACATTAACAACTATCATGGGCAGTTAAAGCTGCCCATTTTTAAATGAAGTCAAAAATATGAAATATAATATCTACCTACTTCTTTCACTTATTCTTATTTCTTCCTGTAGTGTTAAAGATGATATACCAGACTACGCAAATTTAATTGAACCGCAAGACAACCAATTAGTATTATCGGAAGCTACTTTTGGGCATACCTCGAATTATAGTGGATTTTATCTTTCAGAAAAATCCAACACAGGCAATTTTTATATTGTGGGTGATATGAATGGCTCATTGACTTCAACAGAGATAAATGTTGGGGAATCTGACTTTGAAGATTATTATGAACCTTCGTTAATTAAATTTGATGTAAATGGAAACAAACTATGGGAAAAACATCCGGGTTTTATAATACAACGTTTATTAATTGTGCCAAATAACACCTTGTCTGATAAGGAATATATTGTTCTAACTGGATATGACAACAATGAAGTTGACTTTCAAGATGAAAGTCCAGATAGGTCAAGAATAATGCTTTACGACGAAGATGGTAATTTTATTGATAATCATTCATCTGATTTTGTCCTTAATTTGCTAGACCTTAAAATTTTAGAAAATAACACGAACTATGTAAAATTTTTAGGTGTAGGAAGTATCTTCAAATTATTTGATAATAGTATGTATCCCGGCTTTTTCGAGTTTAAGATTTTTAAAAATTCACTTTCGATTAATGGCAATTCAGTGCAAACAACTGAGCTTGTGAATGATGACTGGAAGCATGTAATGTTTATGAATATCGAATTAATTAACAATCAATTAGTTGTTTCAGGAACTCAATATGAGAACAACACCTTCGTAAGAGCCCATGTATTCAAGTTTAGTAAGCAAGTTTTAACCACTCCTATCTGGTGGAACTCAATCGTAACAGAAAAACCCATTTATCACTGGAGAGGTGGATTAGCTGCTGATAATGACATGGTGTATTTGTGTGGTTATTTTGAAGATGTGGATAAAGGTATGGCTAATGAAAATGAGTATTGGAATACCGGATATTTAGCGACTTTTGACCTTGATAACGGTGTATCATTATGGGATAAATCTTTTTCTTATAGTGAACTATCAGATAGAATTCATTCTTTGGATATTGATGGTGGTGATATCTTTATTTCAGGCATAATATCATTTGTCTGGTACTCTAATATGGATGTTGATTATACAATTGGCAATGGTATAATTGTACGTCTAAATAAACAAAATGGGGAATTCCTTTCTGAAAGAACTTTTGGTAACGTTATCAATAAAACCTTATTTAGAACATCTTTAATTCATAATAATACTTTTTGGGCGATAGGACAAAGACAGTTGAGAAATTCGCAAAGTCAAGGATTACTTATAGAACTTAACAAAAGTGCAATATAAGAACCGTTCAAGACAAAAAGGAACTTCATGCGACAAAAAAGCCGCATGAAGCCAAAAAATTACTTCAACTTTTTAAGCACCTCCTTTATCCCCTCAAGTCCCTCAGTAAACGCCGTCATCTGCGCCAACACTTGCGCCATCGGGTCATTCCCGTCCACATTTCGGAAGATTTTATTCTTATTGAACGTCGTTTTGATGTCATTCCAGCGGGTCTTTTCCGCTTTCGTTTGCGTATTGAGGAGTTCCTTGAGTTTCAGGAAATTCGCCTCTGCGCCGTTGGTCAGCGTTTGCGATTCGCCCTCGTAGTGCGAGAGGATGAGCGTGTCGAGTTCCTTGTCGTTCATAATCGGCACCACCTTTTCTGCCAACTTATTCATATTACGATACGAGCCTTGCAGTTTGAAGGCGGGTTCGGTACGGTAGTCGTCGTTCATGGCGGCGGAGCGGATATATTCCTGATTGACTTTCAAGACTACATCCCTGATAGTCAACATCTTACCAATCACATTCACATACTCATTCAGTTCTTCGGGCGAGTGATTTGCTTCAAATTCCAAGCCCTCCCGACTGCCTGTTTCGGCGAGTTGGATGACCGCATAAATATCCTTTTGACTCTTCGCAGCGAGTTTTTGCAGCACCGGATTTGAGGTCATCGCGTTTTCGATATAGCTCATTTTAAAGACCGCCTCTGAGTCGCCGAGAATATCGCCGAGGTTATAAATATCCGCCCGATTTGCCAACATATCCGGTATCTGAAACTTATCGCCACTCTCCGTATAAGGGTTGCCCGCCATGACCACACACACCCGTCTGCCCCGCAAATCGTAGGTCTTCGACGCGCCCCGAAATACGCCCTCAATCTTGCGTTGAGCATCGCAGAGCGAGATAAATTTCTGCAAAAATTCCGGATTACAATGCTGAATATCATCCACATACAACATCACATTATCGCCCATTTCGAGTGCCAGATTCAGCTTTTCTAATTCCTGTGCGGCAGCGGCATTTGGCGCATCCGCAGGGTCGAGCGAAGTCACATGATGACCGAGCGCAGGACCGTTTATCTTCATAAAAATCAGCCCAAGCCGATTCGCAATGTATTCCATGAGCGTCGTTTTTCCATATCCGGGCGGCGAAATCAAGAGCAACAAACCCATTCTATCGGTGCGTGTATTTTCGTCGGCAGTTCCGATTTGCTTGGCAAGATTGTCTCCGAAAATCGGCAAATACACCTTATCTATCAATTGATTTCGGACAAAAGAACTTAGCACACGCGGCTCAAACTCACTCAATCTTAGCTGACTTTTATAGCTGTCTGCCAAATCTTTTTTCATCTCCACAAAGCGCGTATATCGAGGCACGACTTCACGCTCATAATGCTCCATTTTCTCCGTAAAATCATTATAATCCAATTGGTACGAACTATCCGCTATCAAAGCATGGTCGCCATGTAAGTCACTGATTGTTATGGTAGTATCTGTTTTAATGACGCATTTTTTATCAAAATTATTTAATAATAAAAGCGTTGCCGTCTCATTGATGTAGGACTCGTATTGCGGCTTTTTATGTTGCACCATAAATGCGTGAACCCACTTACGTATGAGTTGAAATTGCTCTACATAATGCCCTTCCAATTCGCGGATAGAATTTTCATAAATACTCGTAGATTTTTTTTCTTTTAAATATTTTGAAAATTCACCATGTAATTTTGCCGCAGGCGAACTGATAATAAATTTATCTGACCGCGCCAACTCACGAAACAGGTATTGCGCCACTTTTTCCGCTTGAATGTCGGTGAACAATCCCGTGCTTGCTTGGAACAGTTTGACCTCATTTTCCAATTCATCAATAATAAAATCAAATTCGTGCGTGTCAGGGAAAAGTTCCAATAAAACACCTGCACTTTTTAGTTGTTTTTGGTAAAGTTCGCGGGTAGGACGCGAGTCCACCCCCCAGCCCCCTCCGAAGGGGGAGACGGACGTGTTTCCCGCGTTAGTATCTCCCCCTTTGGAGGGGGCTGGGGGGTGGACGGGTCGAGCCTCATCCCCCAAATACTCCTCCCAAAACACCCGCGCACAAGCCCGTACATTCGGCGTGAAACACAACAAATCAATTTCCTTCGACAGTTGCAATAATGCCTGTAAAATCTTCGCGGCATCTTCATCGTGAATGCCTTTGGTGTAGGCTTCCTGATAACGGGTCGCGGCAGCTTGTTGGACGTGATTCAGGAGTTGACCATTTGCAGAAAGCAAGGTGTCGCGGTCTTGATTAAAGAGTTGATACGCGAGATATTCGGCTCTGTCTTGCATTTTCAGAGATAACCGACTGATTCCAAACGTCTATTGTGTTTAGAAAATCATTATCCGT
>JAHDEO010000381.1:234-7388 GCA_020628725.1 Saprospiraceae bacterium | reverse complement strand
ATGCAACCCAAATCATACTTGCAGATGTTGCACGAAGATTTCTTTGCAGGCTGGGATGATTTTGTAGCGATTCGCACGCCCAAGATAGCGGCGGTCAGTGGTTATGCCCTCGGCGGCGGTTGCGAACTCGCCATGATGTGCGACTTCATCATCGCTGCGGACACTGCCAAATTCGGTCAGCCGGAAATCAAACTCGGAGTCATTCCGGGCATCGGTGGCACGCAACGCCTCACCCGCTTAATCGGCAAATCAAAAGCAATGGACATGATACTCACAGGACGCATCATGAAAGCTGATGAAGCAGAACGCGCCGGACTCGTTGCGCGAGTGGTACTTGCCGAAGACTTGATGGACACTGCCATAGAAACGGCACAAACCATCGCTTCATACAGCAAAACCACTGCGATAGTCGCCAAAGAAACCGTTGACCGCGCCTTAGAAACGACCTTGCGCGAAGGGATTTTATTTGAACGTCGCGCATTTCACGCCCTATTTGCTACGCATGACCAAAAAGAAGGTATGCAGGCATTTATCGAAAAACGTCCACCCGAATTCCGTAACACAGACATTGTTGTCTGTACAAAATCATAACGCGGCACGGACAGGAATGTCCGTGTTACGCTTTCATTCATTTTTAAAAAATTAGTCATGAAAAAGAGCCTATTATTATTGGTCTGCGTATGTATCGCACAATTCACATTTGCCCAAAACGAAACAGCTAATCAACAAGAATTAGTACAGGAAGCCATTGAAACATTGGAAACTTTGCAAACCGTCATGAACGAAAATACGGAAGTGACAGAAGCAACAGAGGCAACAGAAGAAACGGCAGAAGTCGTTGAAAATGAAACACCTGAAATGACTGAAACTTCAGAAGAAGTCGCCATGACAGAGACATCCGAATCTTCGGAAATGACCGAAGCACCTATAGTACAAGCTATCGAAACGACTGAAGCACCAACAACGACACCCACAGAAGAAAAAAAGCCTAAAGGCGCACATTTAGCCATGAAATTGGTACAAAATAGTGTAGCGGGTTTTTCACCGATGTTCTTCGGCGGCTTTGATACGAATCATAAATTCAAGGTGACGATGTATAGTATTTTTTGGACAAATACATCGTTTGGAAATCAGGCAGCAGGTAGCGATTTATTGGTGGAGACGGGCGTAGGATTGGCATTTCCATTGCTTGATAACAAGCTTGTTGTGAATCCAAGTATTGGTTTCGGACATGGTAAATTTTTCTCTGATGTACCCGGTACACGAGTAGGAGAGGGGATTATTCCGAGCGTATTTACGGCTTATCACGATAAAAGATTTGATGTGGAAGGATATGTTGCTTATTACAAGTCGTTCAGAGATACACCGGATTTGAATACGCAGGATTACTTATTGGCAGTATTTGCGCCGGGTGTAAATGTTGGTAATCGCGTGGTCTTGGGCGGATTTTTTGAATCATTGACCATCCGCAATCAGGAGATTATGCGTGATTCACCGGATGCCAAGCCAGTTAATTTGTACAACTTCTTAGGCGGTTCTGTCAAGTTGAAATTTGATAATGGCGTAGCATTCAGATTTTCTGCCGGTGCAAATCTTAAAACCGACATCGGAGCTTCCAGTGAATTTTATAAGACATCAGTTTTTATGCCTTTATAAGACCGAACTGAATAACATTCATAGTTTTGAAATAGGCTGACAATCAGCAAGCTATGATTGTTATTATTCATGAAGAGCGTGTAACGAAATCGTTGCACGCTCATTCTTGTACAGGCGGTTTCAACCGCCATGTCTATCGTAACCCGCAACTCAATTACTAATCTCACCCAACTTCCGATACAAAGTCATCCGTGAAATACCCAACAAATCAGCGGCTTTAGATTTATTGCCTTTCGTGATTTTCAAGGCTTGTTCGATAGTCAGCGGACATTCTTTGACTTCCTCATCAATAGGTATGAATATTTTTTTTGTGGCTAAATATTCTTCCGGCAAATCTTTCGCTCCGATAATTCCCTCTTCATTATGCAGTTGAAAATTAAATAATATTTTGTGAAAACAATTCCGCAATTCCCGCACATTTCCCTGCCAATCGTGTTGTTGTAAGGCACTGAAAACTTCCTGTCTGACTTGAATCGTCGGAAATTTTTGCTCCTTCAAAAACGCCGTAAACAAAGCCGGAATATCCTCCTTCCGTTCCCGTAACGCCGGAATTGCCAACTTCAAAATATTCAAACGATAATACAAATCCGCCCGAAATTTATCTGCCTCAACATCCGCTTTCAAATCCCGATTCGTAGCCGCAATAATACGCACATCAACCGCCTGCCCCTCAACCGCACCCACCGGATACACCACGCCTTCCTCCAAAACGCGCAACAAATAAGGCTGCAAATCAAGCGGTAATTCACCGATTTCATCCAAGAACAACGTGCCTTTATCTGCCGCTACAAATTTCCCTTTCTGACCACCTTTTTTCGCATTTGTAAACGCCCCTTCCACATAACCAAACAACTCACTCGCCACCAAATCACGCGGAATCGCCCCGCAATTAATCACCACAAACGGCTTATCTTTTCTATCCGAATTATTATGAATTGCCCTTGCAAACAACTCTTTCCCCGTTCCCGTCTCACCCGTTATCAAGACATTCAAATCCGTTTTTGCGTATTGATTGGCTTGCGTTTTCAGATGTTTAATTTGAGGATTTGCGGTGATAATATGGTCAAAATTTATTTGTTCAATCACTTGTTTTTTAGGTGATTCAATGGGAATAGACACCACTTTTTCAAATACCGCAATTCTACCCAACACCCTGTTATTGATTCTGAACGACTGCGTGGTCACGTTCCATGTTTTCCCTTTAAAATCCTTATATTTATTCGTTATCGTAATCGAATGCATCAGGTTCACTTCGCCCGGAAATAGCTGAAAATGTTCGCCTTTCAACAAGTGCAATGACCGCACCGCTTCAAGATTTACATATTTAATCCGAAAATATTCATCAAAAATAATGACCGGATTATTCGAGCTAAAATGCTTCGCATAATTACTCGCCACCGAAAACTGCACATGGTCATAAATACTACTTTCAATCATCTTCGCAATACTCCTCACCAGCGCAATATTATGCAGCGGCACAAAATCTTTCCGCCCCGAAATATTAATAATCCCAATCATTTTATCCGTAAACGGATCCGCAATCGGACTCGACGTACACACCCATTCATGCCAGCCCTGACAGTAATGTTCATGCCCAAAAATCGACAAGGCTTTCCCCTCAATCACGCTCGTCCCGATGCCGTTTGTTCCACAATCCTCCTCCAACCACCGCGAGCCGGGAACCAAATTCACCTTCTCCGGCATAGCCAGATTTTTCCCCAAAGTTGTCACCACCTCACAATCGTGATTTGCCAGCGTAATCACCGGCGTATCGGCATCCATCAAATCCACCAATTGCTCCAAATGCGGTGTCGATTGCTCAATCAAAAACCGATTTTCCTTCAACAGCGCACTCGCATTCGCATCACTCATCCGATGCGGCGAATAATTCAACCCCGCATCCAAATCATGACCCTTACACCGCACCCAACTCTCCTCAATATGCGCGACCACATCCGCAGGCATCTCCCCCGAATCCGTAAAAACATTCCAATTATTAAGTAGCGTTTTGTTTTTTGCTTTGTAATTATGAAATGACCGTACCATAGAATTACATGTTTGAGAAATGAGTAAAAAAGGACGAGCGAAACAGGTCAGGTCATTTTCGTCGTCCCGAAAGTGTAACATACTGTAACAATGTTACACCTTCAAAAATCGAGAAGTGACACAAGTTACAATTTATTTTAAATAAAATACATTTTAAAGTAAAAAAAGCCCTTCTTTTTACACAAAACAGAAGATTATTTGCCTTTTCAAGTTTGGCACGAATGTTTGACTAGCAAAAGCGGTATGTTTTCCCCTTGTCGTCAGACGAATCCGGTTATAATTACCACCAATACAAAACAATAAATCACCAATCTCCATAACAACCTTCGTCTGCCGACTACACTATATTTTTAAAGAAGACAAACCCCAATCTTACGTCGTAAAGTTAGGTCTTTGAAATAGACATAAAGTTGTAGCCGACTTAAACGGTCTTATGAATTTTAGCTCGAATGTCTCAAAAAAGTGGGTACGCTTTTGCATTGTTTGAGCGTCAGCGAGTTTGCAAAACGTAGCTTTTTTGAGACATTCGGGCGTAAAGAAATTCATCCAACCTTGATTTTTGGTTCTTTTCATCAAGGAAAAGAACAGCGTTAATATAAAGGCACAAAACACATTGTATAAGGGCGTATCCCCTAACGGGGTCGGGCTATCCGGCACTCTCTCCGTTCCGCTATCGCTCCACTACGTTCAAACAACACCTCCTATCCCTTACGCAGCAAACCCGCAAAGCCAAAATTGTAAAGCCCCAAAGGAGCAAAATATATCAACGTAGGGAAAAGCCCTACACCATTCATCACAAAAGTATCATCAGCCCCGAAGGGGCGTAATTCGCTCTATGTGAAATTATTACGCTCCTTTGGAGCTACGACATATTAGTTCTTCTATTCGTAGGGCTACTCCCTACGTTGTCGTATTTTGCTCCTTTGGAGCTTTATAAACTTTTTATCACACAAGATTATATCAAGTTAAAAAATCATATCACTATGTCAGACATTAGTAAAGACCACCTCATCTGGATGTACAAAAAAATGAAGATGTCCAGATATTTTGAAGAAAAAATGGAAAGTGCTTACATGGAAGGTAAGCAACCCGTCTTCAACATCGGAGCCGGACCCGTTCCCGGCGAAATGCACCTCTCCAACGGGCAGGAACCTGCGGCAGTCGGCATTTGCGTGCATCTCAAAAAAGAAGATACCGTCACCGCACCACACCGTCCGCACCACAATGCGATTGCAAAAAACGTGGATTTAAAGAAAATGACCGCCG
Source organism: Saprospiraceae bacterium (assembly GCA_020628725.1). Taxonomy (GTDB): domain Bacteria; phylum Bacteroidota; class Bacteroidia; order Chitinophagales; family Saprospiraceae; genus JAHDEO01. Next base: position 2,420 of record JAHDEO010000381.1, on the reverse strand, counting down.
AGATATACGGTAAAAAAACCGGACTCGGCAAAGGCAAAGGCGGACACATGCACCTCTTTGACCCCGAAGTAAAATTCTCCTGTGGCGGAATCGTTGCAGCGGGGATGCCACACGCGGTCGGTTCGGCTTTAGCTGCCAAGAAATTGGGGCAAGATTGGGTCGCCGTAGCCTTCATCGGCGAAGGGGCTGCCAACGCAGGTGCTTTCCACGAATCACTCAATCTCGCTGCCCTCTGGAAACTGCCGTTTATCGTTGTCATTGAGGATAATTCATGGGGTATTTCCGTACCCAAAAAGGACTCCACCTGCGTACCCTTCAACGATGTCCGCGCAGCCGCTTACGGCATCAAAGGCTACTTGGTCAAAGACAACGACCCATTTGAAATGTACCGCGTATCGAAAGAGGCAGTAGAGCGAGCAAGAAGGGGAGAGGGTCCGTCAATCATCGAAATCGAAACCTATCGTTTCTTAGGACACTTCCAAGGCGACCCGGAACTTTACAGAGACAAAGAAGAAGTCCCAACACTCCGCACAAAAGACCCGATTGATCGCGTGAAAAAACATTTGATAGATAATGATATGGCTACCGAAGCCGACATGGGTGCGATAGATGCAGATATTTTCAAAGAAGTGGACGAGGCATATCAATTTGCAATAGATAGTCCGCTGCCAGAGCCGGAAGAGGCATTGGAAGATATGTTTGTATGATTTCGAGTTGCGGATTTACAAATATTTAAATTAATTTTTTGATAATAACGAGGTAAACGAAAAGTCGTTTTTGTGATGTGTTTTTTAGATTGAAGGATAGGCGCGAGTCGTCGGATATTTCCAAATGTCAGACGACAACATTGATTTATTTTATTTAAAATTAATTATTTACAAAAATAAAAATAAGATAATTTTTAAAAATAATTCAACTTAAAATTCGCACGCATCTCGTCTGACATTTCAAAAATGTCCGACGAGTAAACTTTCCGACAACTTGTAAGGTATTTCAAAAATGTCCGACGAGTAAGTTCCCTCCAAAAGTAAAAATCAACCTTCGTTTACCTTGATAATAAAATAATAAACAATGGAAGCTACAAAAGCAAAAGTTCAAAAACTAACGGGTAGCAAGGCAATGTCTCTGGCTATCGAACAAGCAATGCTCAAAGACGATAAGGTATTCGTCATGGGCGAAGATGTCGGCAAATACGGCGGTATTTTTGGCTCCACGACGGGCTTAATGGAAAAATTCGGACCCGACAGAGTCATGGATACGCCGATTTCCGAGACGGGTTTCATCGGTGCAGCAGTTGGGGCTGCGGCAGAGGGTTTTCGTCCGATTGTGGAGTTGATGTTCGTGGATTTTCATGGCGTGGTCATGGACCAAATTTATAATCACATCGCTAAGATAACCTATATGTCCGGCGGAAATGTGAAAATGCCTATCGTCCTCCTCACCGCCGTTGGTGGCGGTTACAGCGATGCCGCGCAACACTCACAGACGCTATACGGTTCATTCGGGCATTTACCGGGTTTGAAGGTAGTCGCGCCGACCTATCCGCACGACCTCAAAGGCATGTTGGCATCCGCTATCGCAGATGATAATCCGGTAGTATTCATGTTCCACAAAACACTGCAAGGCTTAGGTTGGATGGATCAAATTCCGTCTTCCTTGGGTCCTGTTCCGCAAGAGGAATATTTTGTGCCGCTCAACAAAGCAAAAGTCGTCAAAGAAGGCACGGATATCACTATCGTAGCCGCACAAATGATGACCGTACAAGCCATGAACGCCGCAGCCGAGTTGGAAAAATCGGGCGTCAGCGCGGAGGTCATTGACTTGCGTTCTATCAAACCGATTGATAAGGAGACGATATTTAAGTCAGTCGAAAAAACCAAAAAACTCCTTATAGTGGACGAAGATTACAAGTCTTACGGCTACACGGCAGAGGTCGCTGCATTGGTGGCAAGCGAGGCATTTTATCACTTGGAAGCCCCTATCGGCAGATTGGCGATTCCTGATGTGCCGATTCCGTACAGTCCGGTATTGGAAAAATTTGTCATTCCTGACGCAACCAATATTACACGAAAAGTACTTCAAGTAATGAATGCTTGATGAAATTAGTTAATGTAAAATGTAAAATAATAAATGTAAAATGTAAAAGTGGTAGGACGCGAGTGTTTTGTGTTATTTTATTGATTATT
>JAHDEO010000381.1:0-224 GCA_020628725.1 Saprospiraceae bacterium | reverse complement strand
ACACGGAAAGTACTTCAGGTGATGAATGCTTGATGAATTAAATTTATTGAGATGTCAGAAGACAGACCGCTTTCACTGTCAGAAGTCAGACCATTTTATAAATCTGACCTCTGACAGCAACGCGGTCTGACAATGAAATGGTCTGACTTCTAAATAGTTACATTTCAAAAACCTTTTTTATGGTAACGACCGATTTAATAGACATAGTGCTACCCACAGAAGTG
>JAHDEO010000380.1 GCA_020628725.1 Saprospiraceae bacterium | reverse complement strand
TAAAACAAAAATCATCCAACCCGGTGAATTTGAAGCACATACGCATTGGTATCCCAAAGCATTCAATGCTACGATTCACCCGATGATCAACTTCTTTCTCAATTTGGGGCAAGAACGCATCATCACGCGCTACTGCCACATGCACCCCAAAGTCAGCGGCGACAAACTCCGCGAAATTCTCAACCACCGCGCCAAATATTTCCTCTGGGCGGGGGCGGATTTGCTCAATGTCACCTCCGCAGGCGGCAAGCGGCAAATGGTCGTCATCGAAAACAACTCCTGCCCGTCGGGACAAAAATCCATGCCTTTGGTGGACGACCACCAAGAGCAAGGCAGCTATCGCCTGTTGGTCGAGCGCACATTTAAGCCCTATCTCAAAAATCTGCGAATGAAGCTAAAAGGCGGATTGGCAGTTATTTATGACAAAAATCCAATGGAGACCTCCGGCTACGCCGAAGTCATTGCGGATGTGATGCAAGAGCCGGTGCATTATGTGTCATTTTACAAAGACGACCCTGACCCGTCCGTCAAATTCGTGGAAGGCATCATGCACATCCGCACCGAAGCGGGCGAGTGGTTGCCCATTCGCGCTGCCTTTCGTTACGTCACGCAGAAGCCCTGGAATCGCCTGCCGCTACATACCAAAACACGTATTTTGAATCCCGTAATTGCCTGTCTGTCAGGAGGTCGCAACAAAATGGTCGCTGCCAAAGCCTACGATATTTTCAATGCCGAATTGCAGGAATACGGACTCAAAATCAATATTCCCGAAACGATTTGGGATGTTCGCAAAAACGAAGTTCCCTTGTGGGTACGCAAGATGGGCGGTCATGCCGTCATCAAAGTGCCGTACTCCAATGCGGGGCAGGGTGTTTATACGATTGTCACCGAAAATGAGTTGGACCGCTTCATGGAATTGGACTTTGATTACGACCTGTTTATCGTCCAAAGTCTCATCGGAAATTCCAATTGGAGTAGCACCACTGCCGCCGGAAAACTCTACCACGTCGGCACGATTCCCAATCAGAAAAACCAAACTTTTGTGGCGGATATTCGTATGATGGTCAGCTCTACTCCGCAGGGAATCAAGCCTTTATGTACTTATGCGCGTCGTGCTGCCAAGCCGCTTATCAACGATATTGAAGAGGGCGCAGATAGCTGGGCAATGCTCGGTACCAACCTTTCTTTCAAGCATGAAGACGGCTCGTGGGGCAGCGATACCAACCGCCTTGTCTTGATGGACAGGCGCGATTTTAACAAACTCGGCGTAGGACTTGACGACCTTATCGAAGCCTACATTCAGACCGTTCTTTCTATGGTTGCCATTGACAAAATGGCGCAAACACTCGTCAACAAACAAGGGAAATTTCGCATGAGATTATTCAGAAGTCTCAATGATGACCCGGGTTTGTTGGATGAAATTTTGAAGTAACATTCGCCGTACCGACGACTTTAGCCGTCGCAGCGAATTACCTGACGGCTAAAGTCGTCAGTACAGGCTCAAATCATGGAAACATATAAATTACTCATTCTGACTGACCATAAAAACCACAGTTCCGAAAATTCGTTGTACGCACTCGCACGCGCTATGTACGCAGACCCGCGTAGTACGTATGTGGATGTGGCTACGCGAAATTTATCTGAAAACGCGGATTTTTTTTCGGGAAAAAGCAAACAAATTACCGTAACAACGGTGGATGAAAATTTCCAATTTAATGAGAAAGGCAGCGCATTTCTCAGTAATCAAAAAAGTGTCTCTGCGGATGATTACGATTTAATTTGGTTGAGAATGCCACCGCCACTACCGGAATCATTTTTATATTTTTTAGAAAAAAAATTACCTAAACCACTCATTATCAATTCGCCGAAAGGAATTTTGGAAGCGGGTAGCAAGGAATTTCTCTTGAATTTCAAGGAGCTCTGTCCGCCAATGAAAATGTGTCGGAGTGTGGAAGATATTATTCAATTCAAACGTCAATTCCCGATTGTCCTCAAACCTTTGCGCGAATATGGTGGTAAAGGCATTGTCCGAATTGACGGAGAAAAAGTGTGGCAAGGCAAAACCGAGACGGATTTCGACACATTTATCCAACAAATTCAATCAGAAAACATTGAATATCTTGGGGTAAAATTTCTTAAAAATGTGTCGAAGGGTGATAAGCGCATCATAGTCGTCAATGGGCAGGTTTTGGGGGCATCGTTGCGACTTCCGCCGCAGGGTTCTTGGCTTTGTAATGCTGCAATGGGAGGTAGTTCTAATGTCACAAATGTCACTTATGACGAAATTAATATCGTACAAGCGATTGACAAAGCCCTCTCTCAAATGGGTGTAGCGATGTACGGGGTTGATACGCTTGTAGATGATGAGGGTAAACGTATTTTGTCTGAAATTAACACGACAAGTATAGGCGGTTTACCTCAAATCGAAGCGATGACCGGAAAGCCCCTTGTCGAAAAAGCGGCGGGTTTGATTTGGGATTATTTTTTACAGTATAAATTTAAATAAAATAACAATAAAATACTTTTTGTTCGCCTAAATTATAGTTTTGGCAGTTGAAAATTAATACTGATTTATAGTTGATATTAAATTGGAGAGACAAACTTTACTCGTCGGACATTTTTGAAATGTCAGACGAGAATATTAGTTCATTTTGTTAATTATTAACATTTTATAATGTTTTAAATAAAATAATGTTTAAAAATAATTAAACTAAAAAGTACACCTCACTCTCGTCTGACATTTCAAAAATGTCCGACGAGTGCGCTTCCCTAAATAATAATTTTCAACCACTACAGCTATTATAAATTTAAAAGAATTGATTAGCATAAAAGAAAGTATAAAAGTCATTGACCAACTCAATATTGAGCAATGTTCGAAGGGCGAAATTACCCGTTATTGGTTGCATTTGGTGAATGATGGTATGGGTGTACCGATACACGTTCCGATTATCGTAGCAAGAGGAATCGAAGAAGGTAAAACCGTCGGGCTGACTGCCGCTGTACATGGCAATGAACTCAACGGCATCCCCGTCATCCAGCGAATTTTTCGGGAAATTGATGTCACGAAATTGAAGGGTGCGATAGTTGGTGTTCCGGTGATTAATGTGCCTTCCTTGTTGCGAAAAAAGCGGCGTTTTTTGGATGGCGTTGACCTCAACCACATCATGCCCGGACGACCCGACGGTACGGTCAGTCAGGTGTACGCATGGCGTATTGTAGAGCGCATTATCAAGCAATTTGATTTTCTAATTGACTTACACACAGCGAGTAACGGACGGGTAAATTCCTACTACATTCGTGCAGATATGAAGGACGAGACGGTCAAAAAAATGGCATTGCTTCAGAACGCACAAATCATCGTCCACAACCCGCCGAATGATGGCACGCTACGCGGTACGGCAGATGATATGGGCATCCCCGCAATTACGCTTGAAGTTGGCAATCCGAATTTATTTCAAAAAGGGATGATTCGAGATGGATTGACGGGGATTCATAATTTTCTGGCATATTTTGGCTTCACAGACGGCGAAATTGAAGAAGGTGAAGAAGAAACGGTCTTATGCAAAAAATCATATTGGATTTATGTGGATGTGGGTGGTTTTCTGACTGTACATTCGCCTGTGATGCAGCACTTGAAAAAAGGTGATGTTGTTGCTACGGTTCGCAATGTTTTTGGAGATAGTATCAAGGAGTACTATGCACCGGAAGACGGTATTGTGATTGGCAAAAGCGTGAGTCCGGTGAATCAGACGGGTGGACGGATTTTGCATTTGGGGATTAGTTAAAACTGTATAAGTAACGAAAAAGGCTGCCCAAAAAATTGAGCAGCCTTCTTTAAAAGTGTGTCTAATATTTCTAAGGAATTATCGAGTAGTAAGTCAGTATGATTCGGTAATTCTTTTATAAAAATTAATTTGAAGACAACTTCACAAAACGCTTGGTATTGTATGTGCCGTCGTTGAATCTCAATCGAATGATGTACATACCTGCCGGGAGTTTGCCAATCGGAATATTTGCGAGTTGTACGCCGGAAGGTATATTTTGCCCATGAACAAGCTGACCGGATGTGGTAAATATCTGCGCCGTACCTTCCTGCTCCATGACTTCTTCAAAATCAATATTGATAAAATCTCTCGCCGGATTCGGGTATAAATTGACGGAGAATGATGCATCAACTTCCTGTCGTGCAAACTGAATCTCACCACCGCAAGCCTCAATTACGACATAATCAATGTATATATGGTCGTTATTTCTTGATGCATCGCAACGGAAACGGAAAACGGTATTGTTGGAGAAGTTTCCATCAAGTGTAATGCTTTCATTGTAACGAGTACCATTGAAAAACTCACTACCTGCATTCCATTCTTGTACAAGTGAATATGTGCTACCGCCATTAGTGGAGATTTCAAAGAAGAAATCTTCATTATTTTCCATGCTATTGGCGACGAAAGAGAAGTCGATTGTTACGGAAGTCACCGCACTCAAATCAAGTACATCGGTGTACATGGATGAGGAACTACCCGAATTGTCGCGCAAGCGAATACTGTATGCCATATCAGAGTATCCGGCGTATCTGGTGGCATCGCTGCCGCCGTCATTCCAAATTCCCCAACCGTTGTCAAAGCCTTCATTATCAAAGACATTGCAATCATTACAAGGGTTTGGATTGCATGGGTCATTATCATTCGGGTCATTGCCTATACATACGCCATCACCGTCTGCATCAGTGTAAATGCCGTTGGTACAATTGCAGTTGTTATCGTAGGTTTCGCCTATGGTACAGTCATTCTGGTCGTTGCAGGATTGTCCTGTAATATTACAATTGTCGCAAGCATCGGGTGTGCCGTCACCATCGGTATCAATGTTGTCATTTCCTCCGAGACATATATCCTCTGAATCGCATACACCATCACCGTCTGCATCGGGACAAGGAGGACTATTATTGTCGCTGCAATCCAAAGCGGAGGACATGTTGTAAGCAATAGCAGTACTGCCGGAAGGTACAAAAGCCACACCAACCCAATTGCTCAAAGCAGCAAAACCGATACGGATATTGGATGAACTGGCATTTAACAATGATTTATCAATTTTCAACTCAAGACCCTGCGTTGTTTTGGAACTGATGATTGATGTTTCGGCACTCCATATCCAATCACTACCTGTACCTGTGTATCTGCTGAAAGAACCATTTTCTATCATCGCATCAAAACCCGTTTGAGCCCATGCTGAATAATAGGTAAATTCGCTACCGCTATTATCTGTGTCTAAAAATATTTGATAACCATCTCCAAAATCGCCGATACTTCCACTGACGGAAATGTAGAGTGTATTGGCATCATCCGCAGCTTTGAGGATATATCCGGCATTGGAGGAAAGTTGAGAAATGGTTGACCAGTCGTTGAGGCTTTCATCTATGACAATGCAATTTTCCGAAGGCGGTGGCGTACCACCGATACTAATGGTATGATTGAGTTTGTTGAAACCTGTAACTGCTTCCCATGTACCAACATTTGCCAGTTGAATACTGTATTCCGGACGCTCGGCAATTCTTCCATTAGAGGAAGGGTCGAGTATATGAAGGAGTATTTCATAATTGCCGTCGGAGAGATTGGCAGGTACGGTTACTGTACCATTAAGGTTTACATTTCCGGTGTACCAGCGTCGGGTGTCTGTATTTGCACCATTGATTATAGCTTTCTCTGTACCGCTTGGACCTCTAAAAACCAACCATAATTCGCGCTCATTATACGGCGCAGCATAACCTTCATTGGTAAAATTGATATTAATAGGAATCGTAGCACCTGCCGAAGCTGTAGTCGGATAAGTACCGTTTTGCATGACAAAACGATAGCCTAAATTTCGTTTGATTTCTGCCATGCAGTTGTCTATCCATTGATTATTTATCGGATTATACCAACCGGAATTCAAGTAAGAAAAATGGAGGTTTTCCATATCTGTTTTTGCATTTTCACAAGTATTATAAGAACTAAGCGAACCAAAACAAGTTTCTCCTCCTACGGCGGTGTATTGACCTTCATTCATAGCATAGGATTTGAGGGTAGTTGCAGCCGTGGACTGATCAATTGGATTAGGTCCATAATCTTTGTATGTACCGCTATCAGTTGCATCAACCAAAAAGCAATCATTATGAAGACCGAGCCTTGCTTTGTCTGTTCCTGAATAGGCTTCTGCACTCGTCATAGCTATCGAATTGAGTGCTGATTGTGTGGCGGGGGTAGATGGTCCTGACAGGTATTTCTGCTTCATTTGCGGGTAGCGAATCTGTACCATTCTGCTTGTTGGAACAGCATCAAGCAATTCTCCCACCACATTATTTCTATTTGTCCAGTCATTAACTGTTAATACATCCAGAGAGTTTTCAGCAAAATTATCGGTATAAAATTGTTCACCCCATACCCCTATAAAACCAATTTGTACGACTGAAATAACGTCTTCATTGGCTTGAAGTACCTGCGATAAAGCCCTGATATGATCGACAACTACACTCGGTGCAGGTGCATCCAGATAAGGCGGACAGGGAAGGTCGCCGGGGCACTCCGGTCTTTTATCAATGATATATGCAAATCTCATTATCAGGCGTCCACCGGCTGCTCGCAGGTCATCAAAATCTCGTTGTATAGCTGATGCGGCAAAATTAGCTATGGCATTAAAATCAGCATTTCTGTCCAATACATAATATCTGTAAAACAGACTGGTACTGATTTGATATTCGGCACCACCGCCGGGAGCAAACGACTGTCTCTTGGCAGCCAAATCTACCGGATCCAAAGGGTCATCACTTCCCATTCTTGCAGGAGATAGCGGATAATAAAACCCTCTATCCGGATTAACGATGTCTTCATAAGAGGTTGTATAAGGGACTGTTATCCCTGTACCATCACAGGTATAAGTACCTCCATTACAATTGCAATTGGCATCATAAGTTTCGCCTGTGGTACAGTCATTCTGGTCGTCACAAGGTTGTCCTGTAGTATTACAATTATCGCAAGCATCAGGAGTGCCGTCACCATCGGTATCAATATTGTCATTTCCGCCGGAACAGACATCGTTGGCATCGCATACACCGTCACCATCTGCATCTTGGAATGTACCTATACAGTTGCAATTGGCATCGAAAGTATCACCTGTAGTACAGATATTATTATCATTACAAGGTTCACCCGTATTACAACTATCGCAAGCATCAGGAATACCGTCACCATCAGTATCAATATTGTCATTACCACCGGAACAAACATCATCTGCATCACATACACCATCACCGTCCGAATCAGGACAACTGCCGCAATTCAAAGCAGAGGACATATTATAAGCAATAGCCGTACTGCCGGAAGGCACGAAAGCCACACCAACCCAATTGCTCAAAGCAGCAAAACCGATACGGATATTGGATG
>JAHDEO010000379.1 GCA_020628725.1 Saprospiraceae bacterium | reverse complement strand
AATCGAAATACCAATAGAAGCAGGAACGCCTTTCGTTTGTCCGGCTAATCTAAATAACTCCGGGATAATAACGGAAAGTCCAAGTCCCAATATTCCAAAACCTAAAACAGCCAAAAATAAATTGGAGGTGATAACAAGAAAATAAGCCGCAAAAGCGATCACGCATCCATAAGCGATAATTTTTATCGAACCGATTTTCTGACTGATACCATCGCCCAAAAATCTGCCGATAGTCATACAAAGCGAAAAAGCAATAAACCCTAATCCTGCCTTACTCTCCGATACCTGCACGATGTCAAATAAAAATAAATTACTCCAATGTTCCACCGCACCTTCATTAATCATAATAATGAAAGCTACCAAAGACAAGCCGAACAAAGGTCGAATATTCTTCAATATATTTTTTTGCTCATTTGTGGAAGTTGCTACTTCTTTTATGCCGGAGTAATGCTTGGCTAAAACAAGATTAGTCAAAATAATGAAACCACAAACTATCAACATATGCAGGGCGGGATTCGAAAATAAACCAATAAATACACTTCCCAAACCAGCACCAATAAAACCACCCAAACTGAAAAAACCATGTGCCGCCGACATAAAATGCTTTTGCTCCGTTTTTTCGATAGTCGAAACCAATGCATTCATAGATACATCCGTAAAACCGGAAAAAAAACCTGCCGTAAACAGCCCCGCACACAAAGTCCAATACGTAGGGGCAATCACTGGCAAATTATAGGCTAAAGCAAATATTATCACACCAATTTGCGTCGAACGCCCGACACCGATTTTTTGATTGACAAACGGCACAAAAGGAATCGAAATCAATAAACCCAAAGCCACGCAAAATAAAGCCACGCCAACTTCTGCATCGTTTATCCCAAACTTCATTTTGATATGAGGCAGATACAGCACCCAAGTACCTATCATGATATTCAGCGAGGCAAATACCCAAGCCGGCGCAAAATATCTTCGGTCAGAAAGAATAAGTCGTAATGAATTCATATGCGATATTAGGCAATTCCTATGAATAAATTGTATAATTTATGTGAGCTATTTTTTCTTTAGACGAGCCAAATTCGACGTGAATACTCTCTGTATTTAAGAAGAATTTGGGAAAGTATAAAGGAAAAAGAGCCGCATTAATTGTACAATTTATTCATAGGAACTGCCTGACTACAATTTATTCCTTCAATCAACAAATATGGAAAAAAGAGATTAAATTTGAATCCAAGAAATAAAAAACCGCCACTCTGAATTTAAATTCAAAGTGACGGTTATATCAAGGTAAGTGGCTATACTGAACTAAGCGTCACTTTCATTTTTTATAATTCACTGAAAGCGAATAGGTTATCGAATTTGAACTTGACACTTGAATTTGTACTTGCACTTAATTACACGTTATTTAGTTACTCAGAGCAAACTGATGCGCCCTTTTGACTATCTTTTTCAACTCTACCAAATCTTCCTCATTACGCGGCGAAAATACCAAAACAATGATATAGGGTCTTCGACTATTTCCCAAAGATAGGGGATGATAGACCCCCCATTTTTTGGAGACGATATAATCTGCATCTTCCTTAGGAAGAAAAACATGCAAACTTCCCGGTTCCGGCTCATAATGCACATGCGTAAATTCGCGATTGGGCAGTAGAGGATTCATTTTCACGCCTCTTTCGATAACAGCACCTTTTGCCGTTGGGAATGAATTGATACTTCGTTCGAGTATTACGTGAGGTAAAGAAAAAATCCATTCCTCATATTTTTGTAGGATGTCTTTTGGAGAATTATCGGTGAGTTGCTGGTGTGGAATATAATTGGTTAACTCCGGCAATTCACCTTTTCTTTCCGTTAATTCGAGGGTGGTTTGAGCAGATAAAGTCATAGTAATAATGATTGAAAAAATGCTTAGTGCAATTTTTATTTTTTTCATAAATGAATTATATTGATGTGAAGTTTTTAGAAAGGTATTTTATTTATTTAGAATAAGTCTAATTAAAAATAAAACTATTAGGGTAAGTAAATTGTTCTCTTCAAAAGCACAGATTTCTACTTTGGTCATTTTCACGACAATTCAATCAAAATGAAAAAATCAGCTATCGTAACAGGCGCATCAAAAGGCATCGGTTGGGCATTATCAAAAGCACTTTTAGAACATGATTTTGAGGTTATTGGAACCAGTCGAAGCGGTGTCATACCAATCGAACATGAAGAATTACATGCTTTGAAATTGGATTTGACAAGTGGAGAAAGCATCGGTAATTTCGCTAATTCACTGAAAGCGTTTGATAAACAAATTGATTTATTAATCAATAATGCCGGAGTCGGACCTGATTTGAGAAGTCCGCTTCCTGATGAAGCATCGTTTGATGCGACATTCGATGTGAATGTAAAAGGAACCGTCATGCTTACGGAGTCCATCATTGAAATGGTGAAAAAGGGAGGCATGATAATTAATGTTTCCTCGAAAATGGGGTCGATAGCTTATTGCGAACGTTCCGGTGCTGTTGCCTACCGAATGTCGAAAAGTGCCTTAAATATGTACACCAAAATTCTGGCTAATAGATACGACGGCACTTACAAAATTGCCTCCATACACCCGGGCTGGGTCAAAACCACCATTGCCCCGGACAACATAGAACATGCAAGACTAAGCCCCGAAGAATCCGCCGCAAAAATGATGGATTTCATTCTGAGTGACTTTAGACATGGTATCTATTGGGATGCGGAAACAAATCAGGAATTGGAGTGGTAGGTTCACTCAAAATTAAATTCAAATAAAATGGACATAAAGAAAACAGGCGTAATTTTATACACCGAGGCTTACGAAGCTACGGTCGATTTTTACAAAAAGGTATTTGATTTACCAACCTTGTATGTAAAGGAAAATCTGACTTGTTTGGATTTCAACGGTAGCTATCTTATGATAGAATTGGACGATGAAGAAAGTCTAAAACAAGAGGAAGGTAGGGCAAAATTCTGTATTCGCTTCAATGTAGATGATGTAAAAGCTGCTTGCAAACAACTTGATAAACATGCTGTATCTTACGATTATTACGAAACGGACTGGGGGCAATTGGCAAAATTTCGAGATCCGGATGGCAACTTTGTAGGTATACGCTCTGCCAAAGAACATGAAGAGGATATAAACAAATCAACCAAATCATAAAAAATGGACAGACCCAAAGTAGGAATTGGCATCATCATCCAAAATGCCAATGATGAAATCTTAATCGGAAAAAGAAAAGGCAGCCATGCGCCATTCTATTCGATACCCGGCGGACATTTGGAAAACGGAGAATCCTTTGAAGAAGCTGCAATTAGAGAAATATTTGAAGAAACAGGTTTGAAAATTAAAAATCCCAAAGTATTCTGCGTGACCAATAATTTGAGAACCTACAAGTCCGAAAACAAACACTACATTTCAATTACTTTGCATACCACAGAATTTGAAGGCAAATTAGAAATTAAAGAACCCGATAAATGTGAAGAATGGAGATGGTGCAAAATATCAGAAATACCCGAACCTCAATTTGATGCCAGTGAATTTGCGATTGAATGTTTTTCAAAGCAGCAATTTTATATCGAAAATCAAATGTAAATTTAAACCCCTGCTTATTGAATAAAGGTTTTTTAAGAAAGAAGAAATGGCATACATCTATCCAAACTCAACGAGGGAAGATTTAAAGAACTTAAAATTCTATCCGAAAAGCAATGTCCAATTGGATGAAATGCCGAGGGAAGCTCTATTCAAGGATTTAGATGAAATAGTTTTAAAAAAGCGAAAAGACATCCAATTAAGATTGTATGGTTTTAGAAAGGTATGGGGAAATTATGCTTTTATAAAAGACTTAAAACACTTGTCTAATTTACGAATAGAGTGGGCTGAATTAGAAAACTTAGAAATTCTAAACACACTTGATCTAAAGGAATTACACCTTTTGTATTTGGCGACGAACCCTTCATTAATTCCAATCACGAAACACAAAAAACTGAAATCACTAACATTAATAGAACAGGATAAAAATATAGAGTGTATCGAGCAATTAACTCAGTTAAGACACCTTTATATTTCAAGAGTAAAAATAAAAAATTTAAATATTCTTTCGTCGTTAAAGCATTTAAAAACATTGAGTATCCGTAGTTGTGGTAATGTTGACCTTTCCCCGATTTCAAGGTTAGCTGGATTAACAAGTTTAAATATAGGTCCGTTTTATAATCAAACTAATTTCGATTTTATATCAAATTTGAAGAACTTAGAAACGCTGAGAATGTATGATTTAAGAAGTGTAACTGCTCTTCCTAAATTAAGCAAACTTACGAAGCTTAGAAATTTGGAGATTAAGTATCTGAATAAACTGACTGATATTAGCGAATTAAAAAATCTAAAATCATTAAGTGAATTGCGATGTATTGGTTGTCGAAATTTACATGAAAATCAATTCAAAATATTCAAAAAATCAAATGCTCTTAAAAAGATATATCTGAGTGGAGAAAAAGCATACAAAAGAAATGAAGAAATACGGAACATGCTTAAAAATAGTGGGATAAGTTTTATGAAGGATAATGAAAAGGCATTTCAATAAATGAATAAGGCAACTCGAAATAAATAATTGGTCAAAAATGCAAAATTATTTTTTACTCAATCAAGGCGCGAAAATGTGAGTTTATCGGGATAAATGACCATTCTCGCAACGCAGAGTGAGTAAAAAAGAACGAGTAGTTTTGACTAATTATTTGTTGCGAGTTGCCTAACTAAAAAATCAACTGCTAACAGTCATTATACATTACTATGGAACAAATTAAATACGCAGACAAAACCGACCATTGGGAAAACTGGTGGCATGGTTATTATTATGGGGCATTTTACATTTTTCCTCCTGAAGAAGTGATGAAAACAGTGGATGCATTAAGAGAAAAATACGACCCTAAATCTGCGAGTTTTTGTCGTGCACATATTAGTTTGAGTGAACCTTTAATGAGAAAAATCACTCCCGCTGATATTGACTCCTTGAGAGAGGATTTAAGTCAGCTTGAGCCATTTGAAATCAACTACGGACCACTAAGAACACACCCGCCCTATCCGGGCGTCACTTATACGATAACTCCCGAAGATAAATTTGATGTACTTCGTAAAGTTATTCATAACAACGGTTTGTTTGAAGGCGTAAAATTGAAAAGGTCTACAATAGTCCCGCACATGACCATCGCCGAATTTATCACAATGGAACAATCAGAGGAAATATTAGCGGAGCTAAAAGAACAAGTCGAATCCGGCAAATTTATCTGTGAAAAAATAGTGCTGGCGGTTCCGAATAATGATATGTATTTTAATCAGGTGATTAGCATTCCATTGGGTGCTATATAAAACGAATTACGAGTCAACAAATCGCGACAATAATGCAACATTTACTTTTTGAAAGAATTAGAAATATTCTAATCGTCAATGAAGTCACTTGGGTAGAAAAGAGAATCATGGGTGGAATAACTTTTATGGTGGATGATAAAATGTGTTTCGGCACTTTCAAAGGGGGCTTACTCTGTCGAATTGACCCCCAGGAAAAAGATAAATTATTGACTAAAACCGGAACAGAAATCATCAGACAAGGTGGTCGGGAAATGAAAGGATATGTCTATCTACAACCGGCGGCTTATGAATCGGATCAAGAATTATAATTTTGGATTTCCAAGTGTTTGGAGTTCAACCCCAAGGCTAAATCAAGCAAGAAAAAGAAATAACAGAGTAAAAGCGCAATATTGCGTGTGTTTTTAAGTCTCAGGGATTAAGAAAAAGGGAACTAATTATAAACGGATTTTGTTAGAAAGACTAATTACTAAACCATTATTCGAAATGAAGAAAGTTTTAAGTCTACAGCTAGTAAACAAAGTTTTTTCCGAAATTCAGGAAGAAAACAATATATTTTCAATATCTCACGAATCGTTAGCTAAAGG
Source organism: Saprospiraceae bacterium (assembly GCA_020628725.1). GTDB lineage: Bacteria > Bacteroidota > Bacteroidia > Chitinophagales > Saprospiraceae > JAHDEO01. Next base: position 1,476 of record JAHDEO010000379.1, on the reverse strand, counting down.
GTTTTTAAAAAGAGTACTCCCAGAGGTAATGAACTGTGAGTCATTTGACGAAAAAAGAGAACTATTTATCAACAATATTGATTGGGATTTAAATGAAATTCCAAATAATGAAGATGAATTTTATAAATTCATTTGTTCAGAGATATTTAGGCTCCAAAAACTTCCCAATGAATCCCTAATCGAAATCCTTGAAGATTGTCAAGATGATTTAGAAGAAATAAATGAGAGGAAAAGTAAGTATGAAAATGACCTTATAGAAATCAATAAGAATAAGGAGATAGAGGGAAAGAAATACAAGAAGAACCTCCTTATATATTACATAAACAAACTAAAAAAAGCTGAATCAGATATTGTTTCATTTATCAGAGATGGTCTGATGGAAACAGCATATAATAATGCTTCAGGACAATCCGATTTCTTTTTGTTAGCGGGAGGTTATAGATACGGTTACCGAAATTTTAAAATATTTTATGCTGTAGAGAATCTGAATGAAATAAGTAGTAAAATACCATTTGTTTCCATGAAAAGATTCTTCGAATTACTAGCAATTTACAAAACTGATAAAAAGAAATTTTTTAGAATACTAAAAAAAGAACATCCTGCCAAAAACTTCATTCAAGTAATTGAAAAGAGGGTAAAAGAAAATCATACTTTGCATAAAAGGAAGTATATTTTGAATCAATTACTATCTTTTTACAAGAATAAAAATTATAAATTATTTATCAATTTATGTCCTCAACAAATAGAAGGTTTAATTTATGATTTAGCATTAGAAGCGGGAATTAAAGAAGATACTTTAAAAACAAGTTCAGTTTCTGATAAAGCCCAATTTCTAAAGGATAAGACAGATTTTTTCCATGATATGCAATACGAGTATTATCGTTTTGTGTTTCCAATAATAAGAAATAGAATTGCTCATGGATTAGGGATTGCAGAAAATATTGCTGATACTGCCTATTCGTTACTTCTTGATTTGAATTATATAGCTGAACTAATTTGTTCGGATAAGTTAAGAACTAATCAAGCAGTTGCTTATCTTAAAAAGGCTGAAAAGAAAAAAGATTTAAATTCATTGATTTTTTATGGAGAGTTTATTGACGTAGAGATACCGAAGTTCTATAAGATATCATCGAAGAGGGAAGAAGTTGAAAGACATATCATCCAAAAATTTAAATATAATAATTTGAAACCAATTGTCGCAGCTGATAACTTGATGTTTATCCAAGTAAAGAAAACCGCTGAACATTTGAGAAGATTAGGAATCAACAAAGAAGATTGCACTCAAATCATAAAAGATGCAGAAAATAAAAAACTACCAAATATTGCATAACCGTCAATTTTGGGCTTATTGATTCACACAACAACACCCAAACTACTCGCCCAATCTCCCAACATCGTACTCATACTCGCAGATGGTCTTCAATCGCGATAATACCCTGGCATTGATAGAACATTCCGGCGCAGGAGGTTGGACAA
>JAHDEO010000378.1 GCA_020628725.1 Saprospiraceae bacterium | reverse complement strand
CGTCCAATCTATCCCATTCAATCGTATTCGCGCCCACTTGGATGGATTGTGCCGGATAAGTCACATCTTCCGAACCCGCGCCATAAGGCGGAAAGTCCAACGTGACATCCCCCACGCCTTCTACATTGGTATCGAAAGTGATAAAAATCTCACCCGAACCACATTGGTCGAGGTCAATCGTACTGACATCAATTTCGTCAATGCCACTTGGAAACTCAATCGGGTCAGGGTCGTTGATAAAAATTTTGTACTCACTCAATGCGCCATAAATCGCATCGGCATCACCGTCAATAGACTTTCGTGCTTCTCCGGGATTTCCTGCGTCGTATTCACTTTGGATGACACCATAACGGTTGCAGGCAATCAACCAATCACCTCCCCAGCCCGGATTGTCGGGGTCGCCGACTTCGATTGAAGTCACGACTTGCTCAGGTTCGGTATACACATAAAAAGTTGAATTTAGTCTTGGACCCGGTCCGGGTGGTACACTTCCCGGTCCCGAACGCATGCCCCATTGATAAGACCAAATGCGTCCGTTGATAACATTATTTGCAGCTGTACTTGTATTGACTACGCTGATGTCCCAGTATTGACAACGTGCGCCCTCGGTGGGTGTTGAAAAGTCTGATTGGTCTGTAAATTCGACATACCAATCACCCGCCACATCAGGCTCAAACGAAACAGCATTATAGCTCCCCGAAGTCGGCGCGCCCGTTCCGGCTTGAGTAACGCCATTGGGACCTAATGAACTTTGTGTATAATCTGCAATGGTATTGGGAAAAGGGGCTGGCGTACCGTTCAAAGTAAATCCAGTGCCATTAAAAACATAAAAATCGGTGCCATCAGGGCTGACAAATCGTACATACCATTGTTCGCTGAGGGCTACATAGATGCTTTCATTAGCGGGGTCGGCAATTCGAATGTGCAGGCGACGATCTTCCGTTAATCCGGGATAGGCAAATTGAGCTTTATCATTCAGCGACAGACCCGCCTCACAGGTCGGGCATGTGATTAATTGGAGCGTGCCTTCGGCATAGATATTTATACCGAAAAAAAGAAAAAGTGGCATCAGGAGATAAATTCTTTTCATGTGCTTGATACTTGGTTTTGTGTCTTTGTCCAACGAATTGATAATAATGAGTTTTTGTTATTTTTATGTAAAATTATAAGATATTTATTTTTTAAATGTTTTGTAATAGTTCTTTATTTGTCGCTCATTATTCTTTATTTGGCGAAGACATTACTTTGGTAAAAAATTAGTTTAATGGTGAATACTTACAGATGAACATCAATCCATCATCATTTTGCAAAATAGAACGATCGTTGATGTTTGTTTTTAACAAGGATTGCTGAAGCTGAATTTTGAATTTGGATGTGATTTGCTTCAAGTCGATGACTTATTCGAGAGTGCTACTTGTATTGGAGATGACTTTATGTGTAAAGTGGTTGCATGAGTCTGTTAATTTATTTTATTTTTTAGTATTGAAAATATAAATTAACATAATGTATTGAAAATTAAGCGTTGTTCATTTCTTGGATGTTATGAAAACAACTAATTTACACTCGACTGATTATTATATTAAAAAGAGGTATTTCAAAGTAGAATGGTTGTATAAATTCAACGTTTTATTGTTACATTGCTTCATGGTTTCATTATTGTATGGTTAAATGGAATTTTGCTATGCAAAATTAAATTGATAATTATAAAACCACCAAACAATCGAACCATGAAACCATTCACACACACATTCCTACTTTTTTGAAAATGATAACAGTTAGAACAGCAGAAAAAAAAGATTTAGCCGCCATACACGCGCTCGTGGTCGAATTGGCGGTCTATGAAAACGAGCCTGACGCCGTCACAGCAACACTGCAAGATTACGAAACAGACTTTGAAGCCGATTTTTTCCGGGCATTTGTAGCCGAATCTGATGGTAAGGTCGTCGGCATGGCATTGTACTATACGGCATATTCGACGTGGAAGGGGAGGATGTTGTATTTGGAAGATTTTGTGGTCACGCAAAGCCATCGCAGACAAGGTATCGGCGAATTGATATTTGAGCGCGTCATCGAAGAAGCCCGAAATATCGGCGCAAATCGCATGAAATGGCAAGTACTCGATTGGAATAAACCCGCCATTAAGTTTTACGAGAAATATAAGGCAGAATTTGATGAGGGATGGCTTAATGTTAATTTAATGCTGTAATTAGAGCAAACGAAAAGTCGTTTTCACCATGTGCAATATGCTGGTTTTTAGATTTTCCAAAAAGTTTACTCGGCTGACATTTTACAAATGGCAGACGAGTACATTTGTATTTTAAATTAAATTATTCTATATGAATTATTTTATTAAAATTCTGTAATAACTTAATAATCAAAAAATAGCACAATATTGTCGTCTGCCATTTGCAAAATGTCAGCCGACTCAAGTTTACAATTGAGCGATTTTTGATTGGTTCAGAATTAGGATTTTGCGAAGCAAAAATTCAATCAAAAATCAAAAATCCACTCAATCATAAATCTATTGCGCGCCTAAGCGTTCGAGCGCAGCCACCGCGCGTTGCGGGTCGGGCATCAGTGCAGCAGCTTGTTGGTAATCATTGACAATCACATTAAGCGATTTGCCCATTTGCTCGGAAGATAAAGCACGATAATAATACGCCATACCGTATTGAGGTTCAAGATTGATGGCGAGGTCAAATTTTTTGTATGCCGTTTCCGGGTCTTTCATTTCAAGGTGCAGAATGCCGTTGTCAAAATGCACGCCCGGTTCCAGCGCGTGAAATTTGGCGGCTTTTTCGTAGTATTTTTTCGCGCTTTCAAATTGATTTCGTTGGTGATAATACCAACCTTTGCCCATCAAGGCTTCCATATCTGTCGAATCAATTCGCAAAGCATTATCAAAATAATCCAGCGCAATTTTATTGTCTTTTTGGTCAAAATGACGCGCCAATTTACGATAAGCATCTATGTGTTCGGGGTCTTCTTCGACGGTAGTTTGGAAAGAATTGATGGCGCGCGCTGTATCGCCCATTTGCTCAAAATTTAATCCGCCTAAATAGAAAGCTTCGGGGTGTCGTTTGTCTTGCGTGAATATTTTTGCAATCGTTTTGAGCGATGCATCATGCTGACGCACAATCATTTGCATTTCACCCAATTTCAACAAAGTATTTATCAAAGTCGAGTCACGGTCAACAACCTTTTGTAAGGTCGCAATTGCGGATTTCGATTGATTGCCATCAAAATAAGCATCTGCCAAGAGGTGATAATACGCCACATTCAAAGAGTCTCGACTAACGGCATTTGTCAGGTCACTAACTGCTGCTTCGTATTGTTCTTCCTCATAAAAAAGGCGTCCGCGCATGGCATATAATTCGGCATTATTCGGTTCGTCTTCTATACGTTGTGAAATATCCGCAATAGCCGGTGTGCCTTCAATCGTGAGGGTCGTATCATTTTGTGATTGGTCAGAACCATTACACGCCCACATTAGTGGCGATAAAATGATAGTTAATACAAGAAGTTTTTTCATATTGCAAAGTTAAGTAGTAAGTGTCAAATAATCATCATCAGAAGGCGGAATGGCAATTGATTTTAGGATTTTCCTTAATTTTGCCATCCCAATGAATTCATCTGACTTCTGACATCTAAAAAAAATAAAAGTGCTAAAGACAAAAATAAAAGCCGCCCAAATCAGCAACCTCACCGATGCGCGTTACTTTGCTGCGTGGTATACCGATTGGTTGGGCTTTTGCTGCGATACGACAAGCCCGAATTATGTGAGCCCTGAATTGCTACACGCGATACGCGATTGGGTGGAAGGTCCGCAGATAGTCGGGGAATTTGGCGCACAAGATGCGGCGTATATCCACGATGCTGTGAAGCGTCTGAATTTGGATGTGGTACAAGTCGGCTTTTTTTATGGTGCTAAGGAATTGGAAAATTTGCGTGGTTTGACTGTCATTCGTGAGATTGTGATTGACCCAAATGAAGCTACTGACCTTAATGCTACGCTTGAAGCCCTTTCTCCTTTGGTGGATTATTTTTTATTGGAATTCAGCAAAAACAATATTTCGTGGGATGCGTTAAAAAATAATAAAAACTATTTTAATATAAATACGCTAAAATCATGCTGCGAAAAATATCCCATTTTACTCAGCATTAATGTGAAGGCAGGTGAAGCGAATGAATTGTTGGAAACTTTGCAGCCGGAAGGATTGAATGTATTTGGCGGTGACGAGGAAAAAGTGGGTTTCAAATCTTTCGATGAAATGGATGAGCTTTTTGAGGCAATTGAATCATAAGGAATGATGACAAAACACGAACACCATGCAACACAAAGACTTGCCTGAAAAATGGAAATCAAAAATCGCGAATTACCTGCATCATAATGGCAAAGAAGGAAGTGAGCTAAATACGGATGATTTTGCATTACCAATAATAAACATCAAGTTTGAAAGTGACTCATTGACAGGAATCGAACGTGCGCTCGTGATTGATGCGCCTGAGTTTGGCGAAGTGCTCATATTTACAGAGCATAACGAATATCATATTTTTAATTCAGTTGTCACATCTATTGATATTATCGATACTGAAGAAGAAAAGGATTTTTTTATACAGAAACTCCAAGAACGCCATGAAGGACTGAAACAGTTTATCCCGAAAGTTGCTCGCGACTTCAAATCACCTTTGAGAACAATTGAGAGTCTCTGCCGCTTACTTAAAAAGGATTCCGCGCAATTTTCAAAAAAACATTTGGATTATCTTGATGGCATTATTAAAAGTTGCAATTCTGCGAAGGAATTAATCCACGAAGACCTTGAGCGTTGTATAGCTCCATACAAGCGTCATCAGTTAGAATGTGTGGACTTGGCAGCGATCTTATCAGATATAAAAAAGAACTTAGCCCGTAGAATCGAGGACGCACAGATAGTCGTAGATGTTCCCGATAATTTTCCCAAAATACTCCAACAAAAAGCAATGTTATTACAGTTTTTTCAAAATTTGATATTCATAGCTATTCAATACAAAAAAACAGATGAGGAAGAGGCATCCGTTTCGATAAGTTGGGAAAAATATAATAGTGAATATGTAAAAATTATCATAAAATATAAGGGTGTGGATATAGAAAAAGGCTATCACGAAGAAACACCTGACAGTGTTTTTTTTGGTTTTTTTAGCGGTCCCTCATTTTGGACCAATCTTTATGTAACAATACGTAGAAACAATATTGACCAAGAAGGCGAACAATTTTGGATAGAACCGGAAAAAGGCATAGATACACTTTTCCTTACACTCAAATTATACACATGAAATTCAGAGCAGCAAAAAGAGCAGATGTCATCGAAATCGTCAGGATGATAGCCAATGATAAATTGGGTAAATTAAGGGAAGATTTCAAAGAACCTTTGCCTGAAAAATATTACACTGCATTTGAAAATATCACGAATGATAGCAATCAAGAATTGATTGTCTTGGAAGATGAGCAAGACGGCATTATCGGAACATTCCAATTATCATTTATCCAATATCTGACCTATCAAGGAGGCATCCGCGCCCAGATAGAAGCCGTCAGAATTCGAGAAGACCAACGAGGAAAAGGAATTGGCGAACAAATGTTCGTGTGGGCGATTGAAAGAGCAAAAAAACGAGGGGCGCATTTAATCCAACTCACCACCGATAAAAAACGCCCGGAAGCACTGCGATTTTATGAAAAACTCGGCTTCAAAGCGACTCATGAAGGTATGAAACTTCATTTTTAAATCTCTCCATACATACAGGTTTTCTGAAACAATTGATTTCTAATAGGTTAAAACAAACATTTTAACAATAAAATTATTATATATGCATGTTAATTTTAGTTTTTAACTAATGTTTGTTTCTATGAAAGTCAAAGATTTTTACTTAATTGACTCATTGGATATTTCAGGATTAGACGAATCTCAAAAAGCTATCCTCGATGATTATCTCAATACTTACCACAGCAGCTCATCAGTTATTGACAAAGCACTTGCCATTGACGCCTTGGTGAAAAATAGAAATTTTGTACGGTTTCGAGACCAATACAATGCATGGTTATTTGAATTTGTGATTAAGCAACTAAAAAAACCAACAACGGAAAAAGAAACCCAAATTTTAGAGAAAGTATTAGGAAGTTCTCATGGTCAATTTGGGCATATGCATCGAGGTGAAGAGAATTATGAACAAGCTCTAATACACTACAGACAGGCTCTAAAAATTTATGAGCAACAAAATGATACACAAGGTATATTTGATGCATATAATTATATCGGCAACAACTACTACGAGCAGGGAGATATGCCAAATTCCCTTGAATATTACGAAAGAGCCATGCAGTTGAGTAAATATATCAAGGATGAAAATAGTCTGGCTCGTTTTTACCTGAGTATTGCCTGTGTTCAAAACGATAGGGGCAACTTCTCCAAAGCACTCGAATACCTTTATAAAGCCCTGAAAATTTTCGAGGAAAATAATAATGAATTGTACATGGCTGTATCCTATCGCAATATTGGACTTTCTTTAGTGAGTCAAGATGAGTTGGATGCGGCACTGAAATATTTTTTTAATTCATCAAACCTTTATCAAAAAATCGGTAATGAACAATTCGTAATAAGCAACTATATCAGTATAGGAGCGATTTATGAAACACAGAAGAAAAACGATACCGCCTTGGAGTATTACGATAAGGCGGTGCAGTTGCATAAAAAGCTAAATTTAAAAAAAGAACCCGATGTATTGTATCGTAAAATTGGTGATCTCTACAAAAACCAAAATCAACCCGACCTTGCCCTTCCAAATTACTATGAAGCATTAAAGTTGTGTGAAAAAACAGGAAGGAAGTTCGGACAAGCGAGTGTATTGGTTGAGATTGGTCCTTTAGAAATCAAAAACGGAAATATAAACAAAGCCCGGCAACAAATAAACAAAGCATTTGCCCTGACAACAGAACTCAACTATCCCTGGCTAACAAAAAAAGCAGCTATGGCAAAGGTCAGTCTGGCAATAGCAGAAGGAGACTACAAGCTCGCCTATGAAATGGAAGTTTTGAAAACTCAAATGAGCAACAAAGTACACAATGAAAACAACCAAAAAGAAGTCATCAAACAACAATTCAAATACGAACACGAAAAAGAACTGATAAAGAAAGACCTCGAAATTGAATTTGAAAAAAAGAATGCTCAATTCATTCAATCACAAAGTGATATTCTTGCTTTAAAAAACAAAGAACTGGCTTCAAAAAACGAAATTATCAACAAGCAGGTAATAGAAATGAATTTGTTGATACAACAACTTCAGGAAAGCAACGAAAGTCTCAAGCAGTTTGCCTCCGTAGCCGCGCACGACCTCAAAGCACCACTACGCAACATACAAGGTTTCTCACAAATACTCCACAGAAAATATGCGGATAAAT
>JAHDEO010000377.1 GCA_020628725.1 Saprospiraceae bacterium | reverse complement strand
CTTCGGGATAACTATAATCGTAAATATTCTGAACCAATAAATGGTCAATTCCGAAGAATTACGCGGCAACTAAAGTTTCCGCTACGTATTGATGATAAAATATTACATAAAAATATTTCTGTTGATATTCGTATTATCTGCTTGCCATTCAAATGAACAAGCAGACACCGAACAAGTCAAATATTTCTTTGACCTGAAAGGCTATTTTGACGAACAAATTAACCTGAATAATGAAAAATACAACACCCCGACCAAGACCGTCAGCGTAGATGGAAGGGCAGAGCAAAAGCAGTTGGAAAAAATAAATTGGGAAAAAGAATTAAGTGTATTTACATCGGCAGACATCAATAAATCCTCATGGCAAGATAAATATCGTATCGACACAATGGCGACGATTAACGCTGTCAATATCGCTTACACAGCTTTAGATGATAAATTGAAAACCCGCCTAATTAATGTAAAACTAAATGACGATATAGTAGAATTTATTTCTATCGACCAATTGAGCGATAATATGATTTATAATTCTCAAAAAACACTAACCTACTCACCAAATGTAGGTTACACATTAGAAAATCGACAGAAAGCGCGTTTCCTAAAAGAGCATTTATATGAAATCAACGTCGATTTTGAGTAAGTAATTCATCGTCTTCCGGTACTTGCGTATCATTTATCAGACGCCTTTGTACTTCAAAGACCTCTTCCGGGTCAGGAATTTCTGTGTCTTGAATGGCTCTTTTTTCTCCTTCTATAATCACTTCATTAGTCTGTACAACTATCTCATCTACGGATTCAGCATTTTCCAAATACGTATTTATCGTTGCAACTAAGTCGAGTTGATTTCCCAATATTATAGGCGATTGAAAAGGACGAAATTCAATGAAGTTTTTGATATTGGTGAAGACCATTTTTTTGTTGTTTTCGGTGAGTGGTTCGGTCTTATGTTCGCCGGCGATGACCCTTGCTCCGGTAATATTCGCAAGTTCTTGTGAGAAGATAATGCCCGTTTCCTCATTGGGAACTGCAACTGCACATGCGCCCAAAATTATCATACTTCCGGGTGCAAATTGGATATTCCCCGCGATGATTTCATTTTGCAAATCTTCTAATGTACGCCCCTCCTCCCCTACTTTTCCGGCATTGGCAGAGAGGACGAAACCATTAGAAAAAAAGGAAATCTTGCGTTCGGGAATTTTACCAAATACACGCGAATGATGTCCGTGTGAGAAGTTGACCCAGAGTTGTATCGGCTTGCCTTTCAGCGTGTTAAGTAGCTCTTTTCCGGTGCTGATTTTTCGTTTCCACTCGGTGCTATCCAAGTATTGATTGAGCAAACCAACGCGATAACCCACATCTTCACCCATTGCGGTGATGAGTATGCGGTTTTGCCCGTAAAGCGATGTTTTTGTCAGTACAACAAAAAGCAGGATGATGAAGGAACACAAAAGCTTTTTTGCTTGCATATTGGATGTATTACTCGTGCGTTTTTAGCGTGTAGTTTCATGAGTGAGTGATACATTCGATGTGCTTGATGTTACTTGTCTTTTACTTATATTTTACAAAAAAGTTTCATGTATGAAAATAATTTTAAATCATTTTCACTTAATATCAATGAAATACGTGAATTAACATTTGCTTATGTATTGAAATGCAAGTATTCATACGAGTAGAATTATTTAATTTATCATTAAAAAAATTCAACATTTGTAGTAACCTCAATGTCGCACTTGTAGTCTGTCCTATGTTGATATGCGGGGAACGAGTTGGAAGCGTCGTTCTACGTTGAAAATCATTTTTAATTAACTGTCAAAAATTTACATATTCACGAATTATCCGTACCTTTGCAGCCTCAAAACCGAATACGAATACCTTTCTTTTTCATTTGACACAAAAAATAAATACATAAAATGCTTACAGTAGATAATTTAGGCTTACAATTTGGCAAACGGGTGCTTTTCGACGAGGTGAATTTAAAATTCACGGAAGGCAATTGTTATGGCGTTATCGGGGCTAATGGTGCGGGTAAATCGACTTTCCTGAAAATTTTATCGGGAGAAATCGACGCGACCAATGGTGCTGTGAGTATTGAACCCGGCAAACGAATGGCAGTACTTAAGCAGGACCACTTTGAATTTGATGATGAAATGGTCTTGAATACGGTGATGATGGGGCATAAGGAGATGTACGACATTATGCTTGAGAAAAATGCCATATACGAAAACCCCGACGCAACGGAAGAAGACGGATTACGCGCAGCAGATTTGGAAAATACTTATGGCGAAATGGGCGGCTGGATGGCTGAGACCGACGCGGCGGAATTGTTGAGTTTGATGGGCATCAAGGAGGATTTGCACTACAAGCAAATGAATGAATTGAGTGGCAAGGAGAAGGTGAAAGTCTTGTTAGCGCAAGCGTTGTTTGGTAATCCTGACATCTTGTTGTTGGATGAGCCTACGAACGATTTGGATGCGGTGACGGCTACTTGGTTGTCGGATTTTCTGGCAGATTTTAAGAATACGGTGATTGTGGTGTCGCACGATAGGTACTTCTTGGATATGGTGTGTACACATATCGTAGATGTGGATTTCGGGCAGATTAATCTTTCGACTGGTAACTATACTTTCTGGTATGAGACGAGTCAGATGATGGCGCGTCAGATGGCGAATAAGAATAAGAAAACGGAGCAGAAGCGTCAGGAATTAATGGAGTTTATCTCGCGATTTAGCGCGAATGCATCGAAGTCGCGCCAAGCGACGAGTCGTAAGAAAGCATTGGAGAAATTGAACTTGGAGGAGATTCGTCCATCAAGTAGAAAATACCCTTTTATTCACTTTAAAGTGGAACGCGAGGTCGGCGACCAGATTTTGCATGTCGAAAATCTGAGTAAACGCTCGCCGAGTGGTGATTTGTTGTTTGGCAACGTGAGTTTCACGATGAATAAAGGCGATAAAATCGCACTCGTGAGCCAAGACCCGATGGCGATGACCGCGTTTTTTGAGATTCTTGCTGGCAATGATGAGCCGGATTCCGGTCATTTTGAATGGGGACAAACCATTACCTCAGAGTACTTACCCAACGAAAATGAAAAATTCTTTACGGGCGAAGGTGATACGAATTTAATTGATTGGTTACGACAATATTCTAAGGAGAAAGACGAGCAGTTTATACGCGGATTTTTGGGTCGAATGTTGTTTTCCGGTGAAGAGGTACATAAGAAGGCAAGTGTGCTTTCGGGAGGGGAAAAGGTGCGTTGTATGATGTCTAAAATCATGCTCCAACATCCGAATTTCTTGCTGATGGATGAGCCGACGAATCACCTTGATTTAGAGTCGATTACGGTATTGAATAAAGGGATGAATGAATTTCAGGGCAACTTGATTTTCACTTCACATGACCACCAATTAATGCAGACGATTGGTAATAGAATTATCGAAATCACACCAAATGGCATCATCGACCAGTTGATGACTTTTGATGATTTCATTCGTTCGGAGAAGGTGGCGAAGCAGCGTAAGAAATTGTATGGGGCGGTGACGGCTTAGTTCTGATTTACACGAAATATCATAACATAAAAATAGCTCGTATCGGATGATACGAGCTATTTTATTTTCACTCTATTATTGAAGCGATTTCAAAAAATCATCATTAGCTGCAGTGTAACCTTCAGGGTATTCTTTATCGAGTAATCTACTAACATACCAAATCGGAGGCAGTCCAATTTTCGCACGTCTTTTATCTACGGTTTCAATATCCATAATAGGATATTTATCCCAGTTGCTACTTTGTCCATAAATTTGTTTTTTAGTCTTTCCCATCTGCCTTACATCATCCGTAAAAGCCCAGAAACTTTTCCTGATTTCTCCTTTTTTAATTTGGTCATCAATGGCTGATTTGAATTCACGCCACACTTTATCATTCATATTATCTCTGTGCCAATAATTCATATAAAGAAGAGACGCTCTGTTAGTTATCCAACCATATTCGCGAGTAATTTCTGCCAATCGAGCCAAATTTATGGAATCTGTTTTGCGCTTATGTTCTGCACTTATAAATTCTTCTGTACTCTCCAACATCTCACCAATCTCATCCAATATTTCTTTTTCATAAGACAAGTTCGCGTAGTATTCTTCAAGCATTTGAGGGCGTTCTGCTTGTATTTCATCGAAAATTTCTTCCCCTTTAAACGGTCCAAAAAAGCTGACATAATACACACTATCAGGGTTGTAATGAACAAACGCAGTCTTGATAAATGTTTTCGCTAGATCATTCTTACCCACTTTGAGTGCGGCTTCGGCTGCGTAAAACAAATCATTCGTGTTGTCATGTGGAAGTACCTCAAAGGCTTCTTGAAATCTGGCGAGGGCTTCGCTGTCACTACCATTTTTGAGGGCAAGTCTTGCTTCCCATATTAAAGGGTCGTAACGGTCATAGACAGTAGGTGTGTCGGAGGCACAGCTATTGAAAATCAAGGCTATACAGCAAGCAAAAGCAACATTTAAGAATTTTATTTTAAAGAGTTTGTTTGATTTTTGTTTTGGATACATGAACATAATTTTCTTTTGGTTGGTGAATAATTTGGATTGTTTTATTTATTTCGTTTTATGGAAAGCATTGGCAATTTCCGTTATCGCATCAATAAAGTCGTTGATGGGTAAACCATTCGGGCAATGTTTATCAACGGTATATTTGTCTTCCCAATCTCCTCTTTTTTGATAGAATTCTACTTTGTAATCCATGCAATCCGTAGCTCCTGATTTTTTCAAATCGCTGTCGCTTTTCAAGTATTCTAAGTTTCGACATGAGTTAAAAATCTCGGAGAAATCACTTTCGGATATTTTATTGATTCTCACTCCCCTATCGTCAACACATTTTGCATCAAATTTCTTGTGTCCAAATGAATAACATCCGGCAAAAAATGCCCCTTTATCTGTTAACTCTATATCTTCCTTAATTTTTATTATCCTGATAAAACGTGTGTAATCAAACATGCCCCTAATCTTCAACCTTATGACATCTCCTTCCGGCTCTCCTTCCAAGTAGTACTCAATTTGCTCTTCGCCCATAAAATCATAAAGCATCGAATCCCGCTTCATTGCCCTATATTCCCAATATATTGTTCGTTCCACATCGTCGAAAACACTGGTATCATTCAACACCAATAAACGTAGCATCTTGGTTTCAGTATCTCTATTTACTGAATTGTTAAGCTTCTCTTCTACTTCAAGATATTTCTTGACAAGCACCTGATATTCAGCCTGTTTTCTAATACGATAGGTGTCAACGGGAGGCTCGTCTTTTTGCTCTGCGCATGACCAAAGGCAACATACGAGTAATAAAAGGCTAAGGAAATTTTTCATAAAGTTATCCGCTACAAAGATAATTCATCCTTGTGCTTGATTAGTTTTTAATAACGGACAAACAGGGATTATTTGATATAGTATCAAATGTATCTTTTGAAAAATAGAAGATAATAACGACCTGACAATCAAGCCATCATCTAAAGTCTATGCCAATAGCAACTTAGACAACAACTTCACCGACACATCCCCCAATCGTCCGATGTTATCAACGAATTTGGTCGTCTTTTCATTGTGTGAAGTTGCGTCTGACACCAGCTCGACGAGTTCGACGAATCGTTCTTTATTTTCTTTAGTAGGAAAGAGTGCTGCAATTTCAGATTCTTTCATGCGTGTATTCGCAGCGATGACGGCGAGTTTGGCATCTGTGGCTGCGGCTGCGGCATCAATATGGTCGTCTAAACCATCAAAAAAATCACTCATTTTCTTTTGCTTTGAAGGATGAAAAGATAATAAATATTGCTTTTTCACGACGTTATTTGTTCTTTAGACGAGCTAAATTCGACGCGAATAACAAGTTATTTAAGGAGAATTTAGCGAAGTATAAAGGAAAAATAACAAGTCAAAAAGTGATATTTATTGTTTTTTCGTCCTTAGTTGTTGAATTAATGTCTTGATAGTATCCAAGTATTTTTGAGTTTCTTCCTTTCCTCCATCCAGTATATTCACTTTATCGTTAATTTCACCCATGAAACCATATGCAGCATCAAGGGTATTTCTATATTCTTTCTCGTTGACTCCCAGCGCATCAAGTATTTCTACTTGCGTTTTCTTTACATTGGCAGCAGAGGCGAGATAATTGGTCAATATTGTATTCGACACCTGCAAATCATTATAATGCACCAACAATTCTTCTTCCAGCAATTTTTCGGCTTCGTCGAGCGGAGCAATGAGTTCTGCACGTTTTTCGTTGATTTTTTCTTGAATTTTTATCCCCATTCCCACTACAAATTCTTGTTTTTCCTTTCCGCTACCCGATGTGCATATTCTGTCCCATTCGTCTTGTACTGCGGGAATATTGTACAATTGACTGGAAAATTCAGGTATCCAAACCTCATTTAAAAACAAGTCCACCTTGTCGCGTTTTGCATCGAAAAAACTTTTCAATAAAGCAATATGGGTACGCTGTGTCTCTTGAATAGACATCCCCAAATTTTTCGATAATTCAACGGATTCTTTCGGTACGCTCACACACGTACACAGGCTCACAACCAATATTAGAAGAGTAAAATATAATAGGCTTTTCATTAGTTAAGTTTTATGCAAATATTTTTATATAAGATTATTCTATAAAAATAATACGAAATATTTTCTTTACCAAATAAATTCAATATTATTTTTATTTTTTAATTATAAAACACTAATTATTAGTACAAAATTAAGATTTAATAAAAGTAAATCAAAATCGCAATTGAAGTTGATTTTGAAGTTAAAATTGAATGCATTACACATCATAAGCCAAATCCCAATCCTTCCACACTACTTCATAGCCTGCCGCACGAATCACGGTTGCCACCTCTTCGGGACTGCGTTTATCGCTATTATCAAACTGTTCTAATGACTCCGGGAACACGGCATACCCGCCCGGATTTGCTTTCGACCCCGCACTCATCGAGGTGATACCAATTTGGAAAATATTGTTGCGAAACTGCTGTGTCTCACGAGTTGAGATAGACAGGTCAATTTCCTCATTCAGAATGCGATAGGCACAGATGAGTTGTACCAATTCACGGTCATTCATCACCACTTTTGGTTCGAGGTAGCCCTCTGCCGGACGCAAGCGCGGGAAGGACACCGAGTAGCGCGTCTGCCAATACGTGCGCTCCAAATATTCCAAATGCAAGGCATTAAAAAAGCTATCCGTACGCCAATCTTCCAAACCAATCAATACCCCCAAACCAATTTTTTTCACCCCTGCACGTCCGAGTCTGTCAGGTGTATCAAGACGATATTTGAAGTTAGATTTTTTACCCTTCGGGTGATGTTTTTTGTAATCTTCTTCGTGATACGTTTCCTGATAAACGAGTACGGTATTCAAGCCAAGCGGTATAAGTTCTTCATAATCAGCTTGGTCAAGCGGCTGCACTTCAATCGAAATATG
>JAHDEO010000376.1 GCA_020628725.1 Saprospiraceae bacterium | reverse complement strand
TAGGTCGTACAACCACCGCCGACAGGTGTACCTGTACAAGTACAGTCGGCTCCCCAAGTATCGTTTGTGGTATTTGGGTCGCTGTCGTCACAAGCTGTACCGATTAAGTTGTCATCAAAATTCGGACAGACATCATCGTTATTACACACGCCGTCATTATCTGAGTCTTGGAATGTGCCAACGCAGTTGCAATTGGCATCGTAGGCATCGCCTGTGGTGCAGGCATCGCCGTCGTCGCAAGTTGCGCCCGGAGTACAGTTTGGTGGATTGCCGCCGCCATCATCAACACATGAGGTAATTGTACCAACGTCTGCTCTGACAGACGCGCCGAGACTACCGTCATTATCCTCTATGCAAACGATAATTGCTGTCGCAGGTCCGGCGATATTCACGGTGCTGTTAGAAGAATACGTGCCGTGGGTCTGTGTGCTGCCATTGGCATCAACAAATTGTACCGTAACTAAATCAATGTAACGAGAAGCAGGCTTGCCATTCACTCTGGAATTGATGCCGGATAATGTAAATGAAATATCCTGATGCTCGCCACCGAAATCGAAAGTACGACAGCTTTGTGCGCCATTGGACGATTGAACATTTCCACCTGATGTAGTGGTGATGGTACAGCCAACTACCGGAGTTCCTGTGCAGTTACAATCAGTCCCCCAAGTATCGTTTGTTGTACTTGAATCGCCATCGTCGCATGGTGTTCCGATTAGCGCATCATCAAGTCCTTGACAGACATCATTAGCATCACATACACCATCATTATCTGCATCGGCATAAGTACCTACACAGTTGCAATTGATGTCATAAATATCGCCTGTGGTACAAGCATCACCGTCATCGCACGCTGTACCGATTAGGGCATCATCCATATTTGGACAATTATCATCTGCATCACATACGCCGTCATTGTCTGCATCGGCGAATGTTCCTGTGCAATTACAATTTGCATCTAAAACATCGCCTGTGGTACATGCATCGCCATCGTCGCAAGCGGAGCCTGCGCCACCGACATTTGCATCATTATCATTACAATCTACATCTGCACAAATACCGTCGCCGTCTGCATCGCCTCCATTATTGACACAAGCGTCAGCCGAATTATGCCTGACGATGAATAACCCTTGCTCAATGTCGCTAATAATGATATTGCCACTGGCAAAATAAGGGTAACTGCTCCATGCCGAATTAAATTGAGGATTATCATTGGCAGGATATGTATCAAAATATGCGACTTCGGTTAGATTAACATTTGCAATATTGCTAATATCCAGAATTCGCAGTCCACTACGATAATTAGCGAGATAAGCAAGATTTCCTTTGATGTACAAATTGTGGTCGATAGCCTCTGTGGGTGCTTCGTAGTATCCCATATAGATTGGATTGTCGAGGTCGCGCACATCCCATACATGGGTGCGGGTGTTGAATCCATTATTGGCTTCATCCAACTCATCATTCATCAAGAAATATTGGTGGTCTTCTGTCAGCCAACCCTGATGGGTGTATTGTTGCCCTGTATAACCTTTTTTGGAGATTTGTGTCATATCTGTTTTGTCAGAAACATCTACGATAGTCAGTGTATTTTCATTGGAATTGAAACAGATTTCGGCACCTGTATAATCACCGTCAGGTCCGATATAATTGACACATTGTGCATCATGTGTGTATCCATCCTGTGAGAAGCAACCTGCGAAGACCGGGTTGGTCGGATTGCTAATGTCAATCGCCGTCAATCCGCCTGAGCAGGTATTAGAACCAACGGTGTAGGCGTAACCTGATGCTTCATTGATTACAATATTATGAGAATTGCTAACAGATATTCCATTGCCCAGACTGCTTAAATGAGCCGTTTCTGTGAAGGTGACAGGGGGAGTGGTGACATTGCGAAGTTGAGCTAGATCAAATACCTGCATACCGTGATTGGAAGCTTCACTGACTATAAAAGCATGGTCTTGATAAACTTTCATGTCTCTCCAATTGGAGCTGGTCGTATATGTTGGAAGGAATCCAATTGTAATCGGATTTGCCGGGTCACTAACATCAATAAAAGAAGTGCCATTTGTACAACCAAAGACAGCATATTCTTTGCCTGTTTGCGGGTCAGTCCACCCCCATATATCATTTGCTTCTACACAACCCATATCTGAAAGAGAGAGAAAACCAAGTAAGTCAATATCGTTGCAGGGATAGTTGCCTGCCATGCCGTCGATACACGGTGTATTGGTATCGTCTGCATCACATATACCATCGTTGTCCGCATCGACAAAGGTGCCGATGCAATTACAATCAGCTCCCCAAACATCATCTATAGTGCAGGCATCGCCATCGTCGCAGGAACCGCCCGGCGTACATACGGCAGTATCAATGGTAATATAGTCAATTGCCATATCACTCGTATCGCCATTTCCTGTTATTCCCACAAAACGATAGGTCAATACATTACCGACATAAGGACTCAGGTCAACTACTGCATTAAACCATGCATCTTCCTGATTGCCTGATAATGACCAAACATTTGTCCATGTATTGCCACTATCAATGGATATTTCAAGGTTCAAAGTTCCCATATCAACGCCTCTCATGTGATACCAAAAATCAATATTGGCACTTGTTTTATTGGTCAAATCAAAACAAAGCCCTTGCAGTGTAGCATTTCCGTTAGTTTGTACTGCTGATGCTTCTATGTAAGCATAAAAATAGCCTTCATAGGGGAGAGACGGTCCTGTACCCGCCGAAGGAGTACCATAGGTTCTTAATGTCCAGTCTGCATCATCTGTAGCTAATTGGCAGAAGCCTCCAAAGTCTTCAAAAAAGCGTTCTACGTGCGGGAAATTATCTACAACTTCCACACAGTCGTTGCAAGCTTCGGCGTTGATATTGGTATCGCAGGCATCAGGCATGCCATCTTGATCTACATCAATAGCATCGTCTCCGCCTTCACATAGGTCTAATAAATCACAGACACCATCTCCGTCGCTATCTGCAGATGTACTGATACAATTACAATTAATATCCAATATATCCAGTGTACAAGGGTCTCCATCATCACAAGTGCCTCCGGCACAATCACTACTTATTTCTATGGTATAATCTTCGGTTTCACCATAATAAAATTCGCCACAATCTTCTATTTCTTCCAGGTCGAATCCATATTCATTGATTACCCGCACTCTGGTTTGTCCTGTTGCCGCAGTCAGCGGGATAGTAAAGGAGCCGGGAATTATTGATATTTGCCCTTCAGTATTTATTTCAAATACTTTTTCTCCCGGATCGATAAAATCAAAATCCTGATTATAATCTATATAAATGGCATATACTTCTGCCAGTCCGCAACAATTGAACGGCGTAATTTCAAAGCTTACGGATTCACCCCATGTTGCATTGATTACTAAGTCGGTATAATTTCCATAGCCACCATCATTTCCTGATTGATTTTGAATATTTCCAATAGATACGGCTTCAAGATATTCGTCAGTTTGGGTTACTCCATAGGAGTTGCACCAATCTACCAGTAAATTCTCTACGTCAACAGTACCAATAACAGGTGGACATCCATTGACATCGGTTATTGTTACCTGATGGTTGCCCGGACCCAATTGTTCTACAAAGGCTTGATTGACATATTCGTCATGACTCCAATCGTAAGTAAAGTAAGGTGAGCCACCGGAGACCGTAGCCGTAGCCGTACCGTCGTAGCCATATTGAGCTGCGGTTGAGGACATACTGACAGATAAAGGCATCGGCTCATAAACCGTGACGGTTGATGTTGTCGTTGTATTGCCATCAGATACGGTAACTGTATAATTTCCCGATGCAAGGTTGCTAATGGTTTGAGATTGGGCATCATTACTCCAGTTATACATGTAATTGCCTGTGCCGCCATAAGGCATGGCTGTAATGGAGCCGTCTGTAGTGCCGACACATGACATATTGTACGGAATCAAATTAACAGATAACGGTGTCGGAGAAGTTGAGTTAATCCTTGTGGGCGTTTCCAGCTCAGCCTGACCGGAAAACTCTCCATTGCTGGCTGTTGCTGTATTGGGAATAGCTTTTCCTGTATTGGTAATCAATATATTGTCAATAATCCATCCATTTCCACCAACATATGGACTTGTACTAAATTGAAATCGCAGCATTACAGATGCTCCTGCAAAAGTGCTCAAATCTACTTCTGTTTTGATAAAACCTCCGCTATTTCCAGCCCATGCTTCCGGTCCGTTTATACTGTTAATGTGAGAACTATAAGGGTTGGCTGTGATATAGGGTTTGAGGTCGGTCCATGTTTGCCCTAAATCAGTGGAAATAAAAATTTGTCCGCCATCCCAATATCTTTGGGTGTCGAAGGCATGGTCGAATGAAAAGACAGAGTTGGCACCTAGTCCTATCGGTTCTGCTAATTGCAGATAGTTAAGTGTCGATACAGGAGGTTCAGAAATAAACCAGCCTTTTTCACCGCCTTGAGCATAATTGTCTAATAATTCCCATGAGATGTCGCCATATTCAGTTTCTGCTATCCAGCTACCGATACCATTTTCCATATCGTCAAAAAAGTCACTTTCCGTTACTTCGAGATTAGGATCGACCTGTACAGTGAATGAAACGGTATGACTTTCCCCTGAAGCCAGTGATACCGGAGGGAAACTAACTGTTTGTCCTGATAGTATACCGCCACTTATATGAATAGTATTTTCAGGCAGTACATCGGAAATAATGATATTATTCAAAACAGGTTCGTCCGTTGTATTGGTTGCTGTAATAGTGTAAGTTATATTTTCTCCTACATTCACTACTGATTTATCTGCTGTTTTGATTAATCCGATAGAACAGGAAGGCGGTAAATCAAATGCTTCTTTGCCATCCGAAACGGAGCCGGATGACCCCTGAGTGGCACTATAGCCGAGTCCTCTTTTTGCGAAGGCTTCCCATATAATACATTCATTCGCTCCTCCATACAATGCTTGGTCTGCTGCCAATACTGCATCACGCCCATCAATGAATCCGGGAGAACAGGGTGTTAATTTTAATGCTTCTGTGACTAAGTTGAGTGCAATATTGTTTCCTCCTGTGCCATTGTAAATGTCGCTGTCAAATCCATATTCATCTATCAATCCCCAGGTCATTTCCCACAGCATAGTAGCCCAAACCGACCCCACACCATGAGGGATGGAAACAGTTGGTATTGTAGCATAAGTCATTGGATTAACCGCCATGTCTGTCGAGTATGGATAAGGTCTGATACCTGCGGGGTCGGCGGGGTCAAATAACCATACACCCATAGATTTTGGGTCGGCTCCGGTATCACCTGCTTTCATGGTCAATACACGGGCATAATAATCAGACCATCCTTCTCCCATTTGTTCTGCATTACTTAAACAAGAAGTTGCGGGACCGCCTACTAATCTGATGGAGACGCCATGTACATACTCATGGACGATAACACCATTATCCAGTGAACCGTCTTGTCCATCGCATGTGTACATTTGTATTCTTGGAGCACTGCCATCTGCCTCGTGACTATAATTAGCATTACATGTGCCACTTGCGTCTTGTGCTTCCATTTTGATATAATCGTCGCCCAATCCTCCTCTGCTATAATTATCTATCTGGAAATTGCCGGATGGTTCATCAAATCCATAATTGTGCAACACATCGTGTATGATATTTCCCCAGTAAAATAAATTGGTTACGGAAGCATCTTTATATGCAATCGGATCATTATTCAGGTTAATTGAAAAATCGAAATCAAGCGTTGCGCCTCCATCTGCTCTGGCTGCATCTCCTCCTGTTGGTGCGTTCGTATTGTTATCATCAATGTAGGCATCGACATTATTTCCTCTTGTTGTGGTGTAATCAACGCCATTTGCCGAGTGCCACCCATCTGGTGATGCCGTAGGGTTTTGCAGCCAGGGGGATGTCACAAGTGTACGCGGTCCGTCTATTGGGTCGTGTGCAGGCATCGCATAAACATTATAAGAATTGGGAGCTGCATTGCTTTTGATGTGAATGGTTTCGTCGGAACAATGATGCGCTGAATGTTCGGCGGAATGATGATTGCCATCGCCAAAGTCGCAATAGATAGTCAGGTTGTATTCGTCCAGAATTTCGCCTGTGGCGGCATCTACTTTGTACAACATTTGATTTGCGCTGTTTTTTTCATAAATCTTGATTTCCCAAGTCAATCGAAGACTGCCTTCCTGTGTTGGAAAATAGACTAATCGAGCCGGAATTTCTTGCCTCGAAATACCGCCATCGGTGAATTGGGTGCTTTGATTCTTTCCGGCTGATTTGGTTTTTATTACGTTCAACTTTTCGACTTTCAAGGGATAGTCTCTTGCCTCTGCTATGCTGATGATGGCTTGTCTTGCCGTGAGCGATGCCGATTTTTGTATCGACATAGAATTGAGTCCGGTCAAGAAACGATTGTTTGACGTAATTACTTGATTGTCTTTGTAGTGTACGGAGGCACTTGTTTCTGCTATCTCTATGCCTTCATAAGACTGTTGGAAATATACATGGGTAATACCTCGCGAAGTATATTGGTTGGTTATAATGGCGGCTTTTAGGTTCATGTCAGTATGACCTGACTGAACACTTTCTTGTTCGAGGTGTTCTAATGCTTTTTGTACTTGTTTTTCTCCTTGTGAAAATAATAAACTGCCGCATAAAAGTGTCAACAGTAATGTGTAGCAAATCTTCTTCATGTTTGAAACCTTTAAATGTTATTTAGTATCGTTGTTAAGTCTAAGTTTTTATATTTATTAAATTGATAATGAATTTATTAAGTGTGATAAAGGGGCTTTTGTGTATAGTTTGTTTTGTTAAATACAAGGCATAGGTTACCCATTACCGCTTAATAGCGATTTCCGAAAAGTGGATATATAGTAGGAAGGATTGTTGTTCTTCAGATATGATAAAGAACCTGAAGTATCTAAAATAACTTCAGTAATCACGGAGTAGCGCGAGCGTATTTATAAGGTATGTTTAATGGTGGATTATTTTCTTTCTCTTCCCTTGATTGGAATACCTTGACAATCAACTACTAATAGTATCAAAGATAGAATGCAAGATAAAAAGTATCCAATTAAAATGACGGCAAAACAGGCTAAAGGTTGCAGCAGGGAAGGGAAGTGTAATGTGCTTAAAATTTAAATATTCGCTCGGTTAAGTTTTTGATTTTTAGTGGTTTAGGGATTAAAATAAAATTTAAAAACCTAGTTAGAGTGTAGAAAATGGCAAAACGAGCAAGTCATTTCACTGGTTTTTAATCGGTTTTAGTGATTTTATCTTTGCTTCTACCCATTGCAATTCAGGCAGATTAAATTCATCTTGTGTATTCAATTTCAAAAAATCTTTATCTCCTTTGTAAGTTTGATTGTTGAGTTTGAAATATCGCTTATTGGCTTGCGACATCCGTAAAAAAAGCCCGAACATACTTTTATGTCCGGGCTATTACTCGCGTATTCGCT
>JAHDEO010000375.1 GCA_020628725.1 Saprospiraceae bacterium | reverse complement strand
ATTATAACGCTGCTGGTCAATCGAATAAGAACCACGTCCTGCGATATAGATGCCTTTATCTACATCACGAATCATGTCTTGCACACTGTATTTTTCCTTGCCCGGTTCGAGCGAAACATTAGGCATACGTTGAAATTGAACGGAATTCCAACTATCCGCATAGCAACAACCGTGAGATGCTGTCTCATCAATAATTTTGGCTTGGTCGCGGATAGCTTGATAATTGACCAAGATACCATCACGTACCAAATCCCATTGTTTACACTTGACACCTTCATCATCGTATCCTACTGCGCCGAGCGAGCCAACTTGCGTTTTATCTGCAAATAAATTGACGTTTTTATTGCCGTAATTGAAGGATTTGGTTTCCCATTTATCGAGGGTCGCAAAGCTCGTTCCGGCATAATTAGCTTCATAACCAAGTACACGGTCAAGTTCCAGCGGATGCCCTACCGACTCGTGAATGGTCAAGCCTAAGTGGTTAGGTTCAAGTACCAAAGAATATTTGCCCGGTTCTACAGATTTTGCTGTTGAGAGCATTTCTTTAACTTGCTTCGCAGCATCTCCCGCGTCTTTTACGATGTCATAACTCTTGCGATAAAGCGTCATGCCTGCTACGCCTTCTATTTGGTCTTCTTTCTTAGGAATCAGATATTCGTAACCCATCCCCATCGGCGCACTCATCGACTGGCGAGTCTTAAATTTACCCGATTCGCGGTCAGTACCCGTCACGCTGAAATTGGGCCATACCCGGTGAATATCCTGATTGATATAAGAGCCTTCTGTAGAAGCAAAATATTTTTTCTCATTGACAAAAAACAGCGCAGAATTAACGAAAGATGCGCCATTATCCATCGCCGCCTTATTTGCATTGAGCAATAAATCTACCTTTTCCGCCACAGGAACCTCAAAGGCGTTTTTCTCGATGGGTGTTTTCCATTCTACTTCGCCGTGTCCTTTTACGGGAGCGAGTACGACTGGTTCTGTTTGGATTTTAGAATTGGCTTTAGCTATCGCTACTGCACGTTGAGCAGCTCTGGCAATGCCATCCGCAGTTACTTCATTTGTGGCGGAAAAACCCCATGTGCCATTGGCAATCACGCGCACACCTGCACCATAAGATTCGGTATTAACGATATTTTGTACTTTTTCTTCGCGTGTAAAAACGTATTGATTCAGGTAGCGACCTATGCGTACATCTGCGTAAGACGCACCTGCCATACGCGCGGCATTGAGCGCGACATCAGCGAGCTTTTTGTTGAGTATCGCATCAAATGCACCGCCCGAATAATCCAATGGAACGGAATTGCCAAATACAGATACAGGAACCGCCATAGCTCCTAATCCCATTCCGGCAACTTTGATGAAATCTCTTCTTTTTAGATAATTTTTCATAGTTAAATAATGAAATAAATGGTATGATTTAGTGATTTCAAATTTTTGATTTTGCCTCAAATTTCCAAACCAAAAATCATTTAAATGAAGGGATTGAATAAATATTAAAAGACAAGATAGTTAATCAAAAGTTGCATTTATAATTTGCACATGGTTTTTGGATGAAATTAACGTTTTATTCGACGGAAGTATGGTTAAGTCGTCAGACGAATTCGGTTCTAAATAAAGCGTATGTTAGCTGGTCAAAACATCGATTTTCATAAAATCCTTCGTCTGCCGACTTACTCCATGTTTAATTAAATACTATCAAATTTTACGTATTCAAGAAATTACCACATATTCTCTTATATTTTTTCAACTTCTAAACAATTCATTATCAGCAATTTAAAACGTACATGAAAATTTATTTCAAAAAAACATTCCACTACGCAAAAAGATTGCGTAGTGGGTTTCCATCTTTGCATCGTCAACGGACAACAGCAAATCTCAAATTATAAATTAAATTGTTTCACCCCTACCCTATTCTGAAATTGGAGCAACCAAATGTGTTTTGTTCTTTTGGGTTGGTGAACTAATTTTTAATTAAAATTTAAATCGCATTATTGTAGCACAGTCTGTAGACTGTAATTCATTTTTTGTGCAGCAAAAAATATATGCGGTCTACAGACCGCGCTACGATTATACAATTCACAGCTATGAAATTCAATACATTAAAAAGCAACACGGCAGCCACTACCAATCATGAAGGTGCAAAGGCGTATCGCATGTCGCCGGAAATGGAATTGTACACGGCGGTGGTGACGGCTTCTCTATCCAATAAATTCTACGAAAAACAAACGAAAACCCTACAAAGAATCGTAGAGTTGGTAGGGAAAGTTGACCCGCGATTTGTGGCAAAGCTGGCGATTTATACCCGCGAAAAAATGTATTTGCGTTCTATCCCGATGGTATTGACGGTAGAATTGGCGAAAGTAC
Source organism: Saprospiraceae bacterium (assembly GCA_020628725.1). GTDB lineage: Bacteria > Bacteroidota > Bacteroidia > Chitinophagales > Saprospiraceae > JAHDEO01. The sequence goes on along the minus strand of JAHDEO010000375.1, from coordinate 5,102 downwards.
ATCGCGGAGATAGTTTGGTGAAAGATACAGTCAAGCGCGTCATCCAACGTGCGGACGAAATCACAGAAATGTTGGCATATTACCAACTCTCTAATGCACGTGAGGGCGAGAAAAAACTCAACAAACTCTCCAAGCAAGTACAAAAAGGTATCGCGGCATCTTTCAACAAATTTGACGAGTACCAATTCGCAAAATACAATCGCGCGACTGACGTAACACTGAAAGATGCCCTGTTCCTGACGCACCCAAAAGCGAATAGCGATGAACAACAAGCCTTGTTCAACAAAATCGTAAACAATACGCTCGAAGTGCCTTACACTTGGGAAGTTGAGTTATCGCGTCTGGGACAGGCGAGTTACGAAAGTGAAGCTGCAAAGAAAGCAGCATTTACCGCCAAATGGGAAGAGTTGATTGATAGTGGCAAGTTGGGTTACATGGCATTGATGCGCAATATGCGTAATATTTTGCAAGCCGAAGTGTCCTCATTGCACGCGCGAAAAGTGGCAACCCGATTGGCTGACCCACATCAAGTTCGCAACTCTAAGCAATTGCCTTTCCGATTCTTGGCGGCGTATCGCGAGATTCGACAAGTCAACTCGATGCATACATCGTATTTCTTGAGCAGCTTGGAGAAGGCGGTAAAAGTGAGCGCAGAAAATATCAAAGGTTTTGACCTTGACACGCGTCTCGTATTGGCAGCGGATGTATCCGGCTCTATGTACAGCCCTGTATCCGCGAAAAGCAAAATTCGCTGCTACGATATTGGTTTGACGCTGAGTATGTTGATGCGTTATCGTTCTGAAAATGTGATTACAGGCATTTTCGGTGATAGATGGAAAACGGTCAATTTACCACAAGACAGCATTCTGTCAAATACCGAAAAACTGAACAAAATTGAAGGTTCGGTGGGTTATGCGACCAATGGTCACGCCGTTATAGACTACCTCATCAGTAAATCACAAGTGGTAGATAAGGTCATGATTTTTACAGATCTGCAAATGTGGGACAATCATCATGTTGGTGCTTCGCTGAAAAATTCATGGCAAGCATATAAAACATACACCGCACCGAATGCAAAATTATACCTGTTTGACCTGCAAGGTTATGGAAATACGCCGTTGCGTATCAATGGCAATGATGTGTTTTTGATTGCAGGTTGGTCAGATAAGATATTTGACGTATTGGCAGCTATCGAAAGCGGTAGCAATGCCTTAAATGAAATAGATAAAATTGAGATTTAGTGATTGGTGATTAGTGATTGGTTTTTCGCTGCGCGAAAATTCGGAACTAATCACTAATTAACTATTCACCAATCACTAAAGTAAAGGGTGTCGTCGAGTAGTTTTACTTCGTTAATTGGCTGCGGTGGTGTTGGTTCGAGTCCAACTTCCGGGGGCAAACCGGAATGGCTTAACATGGTTAGAGTACCGCGTAGAAATGACTATTCAATGTGTTACCCCTTTCTATTTTGCTAATAATCAAAGCTTTAAACCTATAAGGTTTTGAAAACCTTATAGGTTTGATTTCCTCCGAAAACAAAAATATTGAAAAGGTGTCGTTAGAGCAGCCTTACTTCGTATTGGTGAAAACTGCCGCAAGGCAGACGGGTTTCGACACCCTCGGCTGTTCATCAGTTGCCCTTTTCAAAATATAAAAATGTATAGTTTTAGAAGCGGTATGCCGGGTTACTTCGTTCGATTAAATGAAAAATGGACAGGAAAAGAAGTCGTTTATGCCAATTAAGTAGGTAAGCACAAATAATCGACAGCATAGTACATATCTTTTTCCGTTATACTTCAGCTATTTTTCGTCATGTAGCTCGGCTATAATCCTCAAAATGAGCTTCGTCTAACGAAAAAATATATTGTCCTAATGATGTCGATTATTTATACTTACCTACTTATTTGAAGAATTTTTGGGATGAATTAGAACGTCAATAAGTTCAAGTTCAAGCGCAAGTTCAAATTTCCTTCAAGCGAATTATATCTTGAACTTGCGCTTGAACTTAATCACAGCAATGTAGCTCAATCAGGCAGAGCAGTGGTCTCCAAAACCGAAGGTTGTAGGTTCGAATCCTGCCGTTGCTGCTATTGGATGCAAAAGTGTATCCATCACAATAAAAGTTTAAATCAAATTGATAGTCAATGCAAAAAGAGTTAAACAATTTAAGCCTGAATAACAAGAGTGTCGCGCAAACGCTACTGATGGGATCTACAGGTGTCGGTTCGAATCCGTCAATTAAACACTAATTTAGCTCAAAGGCAGAGCGGTAGAAAGTAGAAAGTTTGCCCCTAAGCAAGTGTCAGCCACTTACTAAACTCTTGTTTTCATTTGACATTATCAAAATCATAAAAAAGGTGTCGTAGAATATCCTTACTCCGTTACTAAAGCATCTAGCGACCATTCCCTTTCGGTTATTCGGCTTTTACCCTTTTTTATAAATTTAAACTTAAAATAGCAATTTTTGAAATCATAGAAAGGTGTCGTAAAATAACCTTACTTCGTATAATATTGTGACCATAATACGCGGTTCCCCAAACAATCCAAAACACACCATTCTCCAAAAAACATACACAACATAGTTGCCCCAAATACCATACGATGTCTTTCCCGAAAAACACGACTTTTATTTTAACAACTTACATTCATTTGGTTGTTTGTTTTTACCCTTTCTATGATTTTTTTTAAAATTATCTATACAGAATTATTCATCATAAAGCGGTGTCGTAAGATAGCCTTACTTCGTATATTGTATTCACTTTTAAAATCAACAATCAAAATACGTCAAAAGGACCATAACGTCTAAATCACAACTAAAAAATGACAGGTTGTTTGCCTTTTACCTGCTTTATGATTTTTTGTAAAATACTGATTTTGAATAAGTTTTAAGCTTAAACTTATTCTTTAACTTAAACTTCAACACCACAGATGTCGTAGAACTGAAATACTTCGCCGAACACACATTTGTTGTATGAGGGGTAGCCGATGAAACAAGCGGCTCCGGGTTCGATTCCCGACTTCGCGTGCCTCACTTCAATTCGCCAGTTACTCTTGGTATTGAATGTGGTTTTTGTCTGTTCACTAAAATGACAAACGCCTTGATGAATTGATTTCATCAAGGCGTTTGTTATATATTTTATAAAAAACTCGTAATTCGTCCTACATCAATACCCCATTCACTGCTTCAATCGGTGGTGGCAATTCTGTCTCGCCCAACATCTCGCGAAGGTCTATCTCAATGACACGACACAGCGAGAGCATAGGAATATCATTACCCAATCCCTCAAATGGATTTTCCGAGTAATCGCCTACCAATTCCATACATAAGTAAATCCATGCGACAAGTACAGAAAATGGAATCGACAACCAAGCTCCGAGTTCACCCAATTTGTGAAACTCCGATACCATACCGAATGGCAGCAAAAAAATGAAAATACCCACAAAAATAACGCTCATACCACCATACTGACGCGGTAGAGGAAATTTCTTGATACGTTCAGCCTTACCTTGATGTACATAAAAATCATACAAGATTTTCTGTAACTCCATATGGCGGAAGTCATCTATGATGCCTTCTTCACGGAGTTGTTGCAAATCCTGTGCTTGTTGGTCGATGATTTGAGTGGCGGTGTTTTTATAATTTATCAATCGCTCATACTCTTCTTGCGGAAGAAATTGACTGAGTTCGACCTTAGTAACATCGTCATCCAGCAAACCTACACCAAATGTTTTCATGCGTTCTTGGGTAAAACGTGCCATGTGTCTACCTTGACTTGCGTGTTCCCACGGCGTAGATATCAGCAATTGACTACGTAGCGCGTACAGCCATGCTACATGTCTATAAATCAGCGTTTTCCTAACATTATGTAATTCTGCTTCGGAGTAGCTTTTATTAGCAAACAAATTGCCTGTAAAGCCTTTCACGGCACTGCCCCAAGCTCGACTACTATTAACTATCGCTCCCCAAATCTTACGAGCTTCCCACAAGCGGTCATATGCCTGATTGTTCTTAAAGCCCACATAAAAAGCAACCGCCGTACCGATAATCGAAAGTGGCAACCACGGGATAGACATCCATTTGGGATGAAAAATTTCATGCACGAGCGTCACAGATCCCATCCAAAGTGTTAGCCAGACAATATGATGCCCTGTAAAGCGTATCAGACCTCTAAGGGTCAGATTTTTATTTATAAACATAATTTTAATGAATAATTGATAACGGATAATGGATAATGAATGATTGATAGTTTTCGCATAGCGAAAACCCATGAGTTATCCATTATCCATTAATCATTATCCATTATAAAAAGTCTACTTTTCCTGAATCTAAATTGTAATATGCAGGAACAATTTTGATGTCGCCCGCTGCTGCGGCTTTGCCGATAATAGCCGAACGATTTTTGAGTTCATCTACCGTCAACTCTGCGTTCTTTTTGACTACATCTGTGATGCTCGCTCCCTCTCCACTTGCAGATATAGCAGGTGTGATATGGGAGAGTAAGTGATTAAGATTATAACCGTTGTCACCACCTGCAACAGCAGCAGTTACTGCACCACAAGCTTGGTGTCCGAGTACCACGATAACTTTTGAACCGCAGTGTGCTACTGCATATTCGATACTTGCCATTGAGGAGGTATTGGCAATATTTCCGGCTACGCGTACTACGAATAATTCGCCCAACCCTGAATCAAAAGCCAATTCCGGCACTACACGACTATCGGCACAGCTCAATACGATAGTGTGTGGTTGTTGTCCTTTTGTCAATTCGGTTCTTCTTTCCGTGTCTTGTAATTTACCGTCTAATTTGTCGGCTACAAAACGCTCGTTTCCTTCTTTGAGGCGACTAATAATTCCTTGAATGTCCATACTATTTTGATTTTTGATTTAAGGGAAGAAGAAAAAAATAATCTACCCGTCTGAATTGTTATTTTTCTTATATGTTTCACTAAATTTTCCTTACGTAGCCCAGCTATGCGCGTCAAATTTAGCCAAACATATAAAAAAAATAACGGCTTCATTTAGGGGTAGATTATTTTCTTCCTCTTCCCTAATGATTTTCGATTGATAGGGTGCAAATATAAATTTAATATTGATGAATCAA
>JAHDEO010000374.1 GCA_020628725.1 Saprospiraceae bacterium | reverse complement strand
TCTGTTCAATCCGTGTCCTATTACATTTAAATTTTTAAAACATAACATTGTCAAGATAATTGACAGCTAAAGCAGTCATTACGAGGTCGCGATATTTTCCGAAATCTATACCGTTCATATTTACAATACAAATAATTTTAAACAGCCTCTTAAATCAGTTCAAACTAATTTTGCGGTTCACAGTCTTCTATTTCTGCACTAAAATTTTGAATACCAATAAATCCTTCATCCAATTTAATACAATCTTTTGCTTTGAATGCTATCGTATCAACGAATGACACAATTCCCGCAGAAATAATCGTATCTGCCTGATACACACCACCTGTGATGGGAATATCATTAATCGAAAGCAAGGGGGGACATGCCGGAGGCGGAGGAGGCGGTGCAGCTTGCAATACATTTAACGTGATATTATCCAAGCCAAACTCATCTCTGGAACCGCTGCCACTTATATCGCCTCCCGTCCATCGAAGCTGAAAACAAGCATCGGGCGAAATATTCAGATTGTACAATTTAGTATTTTTTTGGAAAAAATTCAATGTGCCTGTGGATGTACCAATACTGGTTTCTGACATAATGGGCAATTCTATATAATTCGTGCCATCAAGCGAATAAGAGAAGTCAAATTTATTAGAACGGTCTTGGTCGTTGAGAATGAGAATGTCAAAGCTAAGTTCAAGTGAATCAATTGTTTCGCCTGTATCATTACACACAATCATAGTAGCCGTACCGCCTGTGAAATCGCTGCCTGTTGGTTGTATCCAAAGCCCGTCGTTGTATTCGTAGATGCCACCTTGTGAAGTGCCGCTATTTGTGCCGCCGCGTGCGTAGTCATTACCCACATTGATGCCGCCAAATACATAGGTGTCCGAAAATCCTGTAAAATCCCAAGCATTAGAACACAATTGCCCGGGCGCAGGCTCATCTACAAAACCTTGTCCGCCATATCCCAGAAAATCTTCTATCAAAACGAGGCTTGTGTCGATGCTATAAGCTGTGCAAGCTCCCGTTGGAGTCGTTGTAGGATTTAGTGTAAATTCGGCAGCTACCGGAAAGTGGTCGCTAAAATTGTAGAGTTGCAATCGAAGCGGATGCGTACTATTCAAGGCGGATTGGTTGACAGCGATATTGGTGTTGCCGAATATCTCCATAGAACCATTTTCGTAGGCGATACCGCTATTACCACTATTAATATCGTCATTGAATAATAAAAAATCAAACCTGTCACACAAGCCACCACCTGCGCCTCCATTACCGACAACACCACTTATGATACGTGTAGATTGAGTGAATTTAGTGACACTCGATTGAGAATCGCGTGTCCATGGACCAAGCGGATCGGTAAACAAGCTGGTATAAGCGGGATTGGACATGAAGTCGATATATCCGGGCTCGTTTTCATCTTGGAAATTCATATCGCCAACGATGATAACATTATCGTCGTCACTCAGATTTTGCTGAATGTAGTCCATGATGTCTTGCGCACCAAGCGAACGTCGGTCGTCATCGGGAATTAGAGAAGGGTCAGAGTTGTGGTTGCTGTTGCCGGCTTTTAAGTGTGCCGAGGCGAAGTAGATGGGAGTTGAGATAGCGGGATTTGTAGGGTCTGTTACATTCAAACGATAAATATCGGTAGAGCGCACAGCTTGTACCTGAGTACCGTTGTCGGCAATGGCTATATTGGTACGCGGTATACCATTTTCGCTTACAAAAGTAAATAAAGCTGTGTTGTAGAAAAGGATGTTGCCGCCTGTGCCGAAATTGCTGTCAGGGGCATTGGGTGTTCTGGCAAATGTTTTATTTAGGTTGCTTGTGTTGAGTGCGTTGAGTAGGTTATTTGCGCCTGTTACGGTCCTCAATTCCTGTAAGATTATGATGTCAGGATTCAAGTCTTCCATAATCATTTGAAAGGCTGCCAATCTGTCTGCATTCGTACCGCCCGATGTGGTATTATCATCGTTTGGAAATCTTAGTACGTTGTAAGTAGCTACTTTGAATGTAGTTTGCGCTGATAAAACAGAGAATGTTCCAATGGTGCTCAATAAGATACATGCGAATAATTTTTTAATCATTTTCTTTCGTAATTTTTGTTGTTAATTTTGGTGGAAATTAATGAAAAAATAAAGGAATGGATTGGGATTTGGGTGCTATCAATTTATTGGAGCCGTAAAGATAAATGCTTTTTCGTGCTTGTGTATGCATTCGTCCGATTTTAACAATAAAACAATTGATAGACAGGGACTTACCTTACAATTAAATTAAAAAATAAATTAATGCTATTCGACTCGTTAGAAACTATTATTTTACCGAAAATTTAATCAATACATGAAAGAAAGAGCATACCTTGCAGTCTTGACAGGTGCTACGATTGGCGGGGTTGGAGGTTTGTTTATTAAGGCGATGACGATTCCGGCAAGTTCGATTGCTTGCATTCGCATGATGGTACCTTGTCTGTTATTGGGGGCGTGGATGTCGTACTCGGAGATACGGTTTTTTCGTGGCAACTATATGGTAATGCTTGGCGGGTCGGTAATTAATGCGGTGCGGATGTATTTATTTTTCGCAGCGTTTATTTATACGTCGATTGGTAATGCGATTATTGTGTTTTACACATGGCCCATTTTCGGGACTTTGCTAGGGGCTACATTATTAAAGGAACAAATTACGAGGCGGCAAATTGCATTGCTTGGATTGGCATTTGCGGGAATTATTATCGCTTATTCAAATCAAAAATTTTCCTTTGAAAACCAAGATTTTATCGGGATGAGCGCGGCGCTGGGGTCAGCATTTTTATATGCATTGACCGTGATTATTTTTAAAACAGAAACTCCGAATTATACGCGCAATGAAATCATTTTTTATCAGAATATCGTGGGGGCACTGGTGTATATTCCTTTTTTGATACTTAATGAGCCTACGCCTACTTCTATGGACTTAACCTTGGGCATTACCTACGGTTTGTTGGTCGGAATTATCGGGTATAATTTCTTCTTTTTCGGTTTGAAATATTTGGATGCATCGCGTGCTTCTATGTTGACGTATGTGGAAGTGGTGAGTGCGGTTTTGTTGGGGTATTGGGTGTTGGAAGAGGTATTGAGTTGGAATATGGTCTTGGGTGGCGGATGTATTATTTTGAGTACGATACTTTTGAGACTTGAGACGAGAGGGGTGAGACAAGAGAGGTAAAGGACTCGTGTCTCTTGTCTGACCTCTCTCACCTTAAGTCTCAGTTCAATTTCTTCAACGCCTTATTTTCCTCATTCCAAGTAAGATGCAGGATGGTATAAAATAGCTGGTGGTCGAAATTATCAAAATCCAAACTCTCACCACTTGACATCAGTAAATTGGTGGTGAGGTCTTGAGACATTGTTTTGTTCTTGATATAAGATTCAGTGAAGCCGCCGATAAAATCACTTCCTTGCGCCACCTCTTTATAGTAATCCATCACTTTCGCGGCAGCATCAAGGCAAAAGTAATTTACAATTCCTTCATCAGTTTGATAACCGCATTTACTGGTCCAAACAGATGATAGGATATTTTTTGTTTCCGCTTCATCTAACTGAGAATCAATTTTATACGGATAACTCATCGTGATAGGAATTTTCTGAAAGAAATCAGAACGAATCATTTGTGCATGTCCGGCATAACACTCTTTTACGTTGTCGGCGGTTCTTTGCTCTTCGCACATTCCTGCCTCAAATGTCTGCTTTAATCTCAGTAAAGCGGCTCGTTCTTTTTTATTAAAATGATGCTTAAAACTTTCGCTATCTTTTGCGTTTGCGGAAGGTGGTGTGTAGGGATTTTTTGCAGTCATATCTACTGCGGCAGGTTGGCTCATTTTGGGTTGGTTGACTTCGGTTTGTCGCGCCAATTCTGCTTTTACGCTACCTGTTTTTTCGGTCGTTTGCTCGTCTGTACAAGCAAATAAAGTCAGCAGCAAAGCTGCTACAATAATGATTCTCATATGTGCTTTTATTGGAGACGGGAGAACTGAGACGTAAGACAAGAGACACAATTCATCTCTTGTCTCACTTCTCTCGTCTCAAATTTATAATCCTGCTTTCGCAGATATTTCCAACATTCGCTCAATCGGTGCGATACCGTCGCGGATGATGTGTTCCGGTAAGATAATTTCAGGTAATTCGTGTTTCATACAGAGGTAGAGTTTTTCCATTGTGTTGCGCTTCATGTGCGGACACTCGTTGCAAGCGCAAGTGTTGTTGGGTGGTGCAGGGATGAAGGTCTTATTCGGAGAAGATTTCTCCATTTGGTGAATAATTCCCACTTCTGTTCCTACGATAAATATCTCTGCATCACTCTCCTTCGTAAATCGAATCAAAGAACTTGTAGAGCCGATAAAGTCCGCTATTTCAAGCAATTGCGGTTCACATTCCGGGTGAGCGATGAATTTTGCATCGGGATGACGCTCCATCAATTTCACGATTTTTTCCATCGCAAAAATCTCGTGTACCATACACGCGCCATTCCACAAAATCATATCGCGTCCGGTCTTTTTGACCAAGTACGCGCCCAGATTTTTATCCGGTGCAAAGATAATCGGCTTATCTTTCGGAATGCTTTCGATGATATGAACGGCATTGGTCGAGGTACAAACAATGTCTGTCAAAGTCTTCAATTCTGCCGTACAATTGATGTAGCTGACTACCATGTGGTCGGGATGTCTCTGCTTAAATTTGCGGAAAACATCCGGTGGACAAGAATCTGCCAACGAACAACCCGCTTTCAAATCCGGCAACAAGACCTTCTTGTTTGGACTCAACATTTTTGCCGTTTCCGCCATAAAATGTACGCCTGCAAATACGATAATATCTGCATCAGTCTCAGCAGCTTGTTGCGAAAGTCCCAGACTATCGCCCGTGTAATCAGCGATGTCTTGTATTTCAGATTCCTGATAATAATGCGCGAGGATGATCGCGTTTTTTTCTTTCTTTAAATTTTCAATGGCTTCTACCAAATCCATTGTAGGATCCACCTCAAGGTCAAGGAAACCATTTTTTTCGAGGTCTGCTTTGGCTATTGCTACGTCTGACATATTAAATTTGTGATTGTGTAGATGATGAAATTTCAATGTAATTATTGGGAGTCAAAGTTATGTTTTGCAATTTAGTGTAAATTTTACACAATTTAAAGCAATATTTTTGCCAAATTTAGAATTGGACAGGTGTAATTTATGATTTATTTAAGTTTCACTGTATAAAAATAAAATAATTATTCATTGAAATATAAATCATGCTCTACCTCAATACCTCTGTTTTGAAAAGGTAGTTGGCGATCTTCAAACCAGAAATTTGGAATTTGAATCGTATCCAAATTTCTGAAAATTTGAATGGGAGGATTCAATTTATCGCTCAGCCGCTTATATTCGTTTTCGTCAACAACTCCCATATCAAAATCATATCCCATCCAATAAACTTCTATTTTGAATGTACCGTTTTCATCAGTTTTGAATTTTGTAACTCTTTTGTGCAAATCAATGAAGGATAATTGTTCATTTTTTATCAATAAAGAATCGCTATCATAGGCTTTACCAACAACACAATATTTCCCCCAATCAGGTTCATTATTTATCGAAAATAAACTAAGAAGAAATATCGAAATATAAATCATGGGTCTGGAATATTAGCTTGAAGGACTACTAAGTTCCTCCTCAATCCATTCATTTTTTTTTGTCAAAATATACTCATCAATGAACTCCCGTACACAGCCGTGCCCACCTTTTTTCGTGAGAATCACATGAGCAATATCACGAACTTCGCGCACCGCATCTGACGGGCAGGCAGCAATGCCGACATGTTGCATGACTTTGACATCATTGACATCATCGCCGATGTAAGCGACATTTTCAAGCGCAATATCTAATTTATTGCACCATTTTTCCAATGTTGTCAATTTGTCTTTTTCATCGGCGAATACAAACTGGATGCCGAGCATTTTAGCACGCTTTTCGAGCAAAGGTTGATTCAAACCGGAACTCAACAAACCCACAGGGATACCTTCTTTAATGGTATTGATGATGCCGCGCCCGTCTTTGGCGTCAAAACGTTTGATTTCGTCACCGCCGGATGTGAAAATCATGCCGCCATCGGTCAGTGTACCATCCACATCCAGAACCAGAAATTTAATGATTTTACTTCGGGCGAGATTAGCGCGTGCCTCCAAGTCTTTCTTTAGTAAATCGTCAATACTAACATTGAATAGTGTAGACAGAATTAACAACTGCTCCACATTAGGAGGCACATCTCCGGATGCTAAATACGGAAAAGCCGCACCAAGTGTTGTTGCAATTCGCTGAGTTCCTACCTTTTGACGATTTTTGAGATAAGTAATGTTTTTGGCGAAAAATAACATAAGATGATGAATATCGGGACTGTTTCCAAAAACTCACTGCTGTGTTAAATTCCAAAACCCAACTTCTAATGTCTTGAGTTTCAATATTTGTGTTTTTTCGGTATTTTTAATTTTTACACAAAAATCCTGCCTATTGCTGTCGCAATTGGTTGAATACTTTTGTGTAATAAACGGAATTCTTCGTGATTTAGTTGCTGTGCAGCGTCAGATTTTGCAACTTTTGGGTTGGGATGCACTTCGATGAGCAAACCGTCAATGCCCATCGCCACACATGCGCGGGTAAGGTCAGGCACACCATAGGCATAACCCATCGCATGGCTGGGGTCGAGAATAACGGGTAGATTCGTCTTTTCTTTCATAAATGCCACACCACACAAATCGAGTGTAAAACGGGTTTGATTTTCAAAAGTGCGAATACCGCGTTCGCATAGAATAACCTGATTATTTCCACCCGATAAAATAAACTCTGCCGCCTGTACAAATTCTTGTAAAGTCGTGCCAAAACCGCGCTTGAGCAAGACCGGTTTTCGAGCCTTTCCGCAAGCTCTTAAAATCCCATGGTCGTACATCGCCTTTGCACCGACTTGAATAACGTCAGTATACTCAATCACAGCATCGACATGCGTCGCGTCGCGTACTTCGGTCACTATTGCCAGACCGTATTTTTCACGCATTTTTGCCAACAATTTCAAGCCTTCCAAACCCAAGCCCTGAAAGCTATATGGCGAGGTGCGCGGCTTGAAGCATCCTCCGCGTAATGCCTTGATTCCCATAGCTTTCATCAATTGTGCAGAGGCTTCAATTTGTTCTTCTGATTCTACCGAACATGGTCCGGCAATCATTATCATATTGTTGGTATCGCCGCCGATTTTGACACCACCGATTTCGACGCTGCGTTTGTGTGGAAGGTAGTTGGCACTGGCGAGTTGGAGGTCATTTTCAAAGGTGAATGTCTCGGCTATCATGCCGTCTAATGCGCCGTTGATTTCTTTGACTTTGGAAGAGGTAACTAAGGTTTGTGTACCATTTTCAGTGAGGTGAATGGCGTTGATTTTTTTTGCGATTTGAGCGGCAGATTCGGAGGTGATATTTTGTTTTAATTTTATTATCATGTTGTAAAATTTA
>JAHDEO010000373.1 GCA_020628725.1 Saprospiraceae bacterium | reverse complement strand
AGGTATTGTTTATGTTTTCAAATCAAAATTAGTGTGTAAACCACAAATTGAGCAGTAATTTACCTTTCGCCTCAAGCCGGCTGGGCTCCTACTTTTTGCATTACCAAAAAAGTAGGCAAAAACGCTATAAAATTTAAACTCGCTCCGCTCAGACAATAAATTTTAGAGCTCACGCACCCATTAAAACTCATTCACTTTTTACATGTGGAACACTATCCAAATCCCAATCTATCACCAAGCCTTTTGCGAGGCGTTCGGCGATTTTTTTTCCGTATAAAACTTCGCATAAATATAAGGATGCTTCAAAGGATTTTGCGCCACCTGCCGAGGTGATATATTTCCCATCGTGTACGAATAGGACGTTTTCGTGGACGGTGAGTTGGGGGAACATTTTACGGTAAGTGGGGATGTCACTTGGGAAAGTCGTTGATTCTACACCATCGAGTAAACCTGCCTTTGCGAGTACAAACGCACCGTCGCAATGTGAGGTAACATAAAGTGCATTTTTGTCGGTTTTACGGATGAAATCAAGCATTTTTTCATCTTCCAAATCGGTATCTAAGTGATGTTCGGCACTGGGTACTACGAGGATGTCAATGGGGGGCAATTCATCCGTCAAATAATTATAATCGGGCAACATTCGGATGCCTTCAAAACTGGTAATTGGGTTGAGTGTATTGGCAACCATAAAGGTATTCATCGGTTTGATACCCTCTCGGAAAATGGTGTGTTGGAAAATATCGTAAGGGGCAGTGAGTTCGGTATTATACACGCCATCCATGATGAGGAAAGCGACATTGTAGCGGTTGGGTTGAATGTCGGGTGTGCGGTATGGGGCGTTGATTTTACTGACGGTATCTGGTGTCTTTTGAGGTGTAGGAATACCGCAAGTGAACATCATTAAACCGAAGAATATAGCAAGATATTTCATTTCTAAGTTCAAATCGGAGGAACAGGTCACGACCTGTCCTTACATACAAACACAAGTTCAAATTTGCATTATGTATTTTTTTATTATCAAAAATTAAGATTGAATTCATCGAATCATAAATTAACAATTCACGAATTACGACATCCTGTGCAAGTAAGGCATTTTTCACTAACTTCGCAACATTAAATAACAATCAAATTTATGGTAAACAAATTCATTTCAATAGCATTATTTGCAATAATTATATCATTTACAATGGGTTGTGGCGGTAAATCAAGCAACACAACCAAAGATATGAGTGATTTTAGTGAGGAAAAATCTTTTAAAGATGCACATGATTCCCCCAAAGATATTGACGCGAAATTGTCAAATGAAATGATCACATTTCCTACGTCGGATGGCAAAGAAGGCAGCGCGTATATGATTAAATCAAAGACGGATTCAGACAAATACCTTTTTGTAATACACGAATGGTGGGGCTTGAATGACCATATCAAACAAGAGGCAGAACGCTATGCCGAAGCTCTCGGCGATGTCAATGTAATGGCACTTGATATTTACGACGGCAATGTGGCAGAAGACCCCGACGATGCTTCCCGATTTATGAAAGCTGTCAAAGAAGACCGTGCTGAGGCGATTGTAAAAGGCGCACTTGCGATGGCGGGAGAAAACGCCAAAATCGGCACTATCGGTTGGTGTTTTGGTGGTGGCTGGTCGTTGAAAAGTGCTTTGATGGCAGGCAAACAAGCGGATGCTTGCGTAATTTACTATGGAATGCCCGTCAACGATGCCAAGCAACTTGCTACACTCGACACCGATGTCCTTGGTATTTGGGCAGATAAAGACCAGTGGATTACGCCGGAAGTAGCGAAGAAATTTGGCTCAGTAATGAAGGCTACAGGTAAGAAATTCATTTCACATTCCTTCGATGCCGACCATGCTTTTGCCAATCCAAGCAGCGAACGTTATGTAGAAACTGCCGCTACCGAAGCTAATAAAATTGTATTGGAGTATTTGAAAGAGAGGCTTTAATAGCCCATAGTCGATGGTCGATAGAAGAATATGCCTCGCGTTTGCCTATGGGACTATTCACTATCGACCCTCCTTAACATCAAATCAAAACCATTGCCCTTAAACATAGTAGAAAGGTGTAGCGTATCAGCATAATTTTCCGGTTCTACGATGAATACGACATCTTGTGCGAGATTGGTGATGGTATTACTTGTGACTTTGATGGGGACTGAGTAAGGAATTTCGGGCACAATCGGAAAATTGCTGACCAATGTATCGCCTGCGAAATTGAAGTATGTTCCTTCCAAGGTTGCAATATCTTTACCGTCGCGTTGAGCGGCGTATAATTCCCATTTGCCCTGTACGTCTTTTTGGATGTCTTTAGTCGTGATTTCACTGCAAGCAGCAGCTAAAGCTACTAAAGCAAATATCAATATAAGATAATGAGATGTGCGCATGGTTCTTGATTCGTGAAGTGCAAAGCCATCATTCGGATGGCATACAAATAATTCAAATGCAAATTTAAGTAAAAACAAACCTTTTTTTATAATGGAGAATGTATAATTGATAATGAAGAACGGCGGACTGATTGTATAATTGTATTGTAGTGGTATAATTGTTGATTATTAGGAGAATAATAACGTTTGTCATTTTGAAATTAGAACGTTTTTAGAAAGCAAAAACAACTAACAACCAATTATTTATTAATCAAAAAACAAACAAATTATTAATTTTACATTATCAATTATCCATTATAAAATGATTATGCGATATTTCACACTTTTAATGACCTGTTTCACGCTCATGTTAATAATGACGATGAGTTGTGTCCCTACCAAAACAACTACTTCCAATGATGGTTGTATCGACGAAAGTAAAATAAATCCTGATGCAATGTGCGCCATGGTCTATCAGCCGGTTTGTGGCTGTGACGGCAAAACTTACGGTAATGCCTGTGAAGCCGAAAATGCAGGAGTCACCTCATGGACAGACGGCGAATGTGCGGACTCCGATAAAAAAGTTGGCTGTATAGACGAAAGTAAAATCAGAAAAGATTACGGTTGTGCCGAGATTTACCAACCCGTGTGCGGCTGCGACGGTAAGACTTACGGCAATGCCTGTGAAGCTGAAAATGCGGGATTGACTTCATGGGAGAAAGGCAGATGCCAAGATAAAACAAGTTGTATTGATGAAAGCAAAATCCGCCCTGATATGCCTTGTACCAAAGAGTACAGACCGGTTTGTGGCTGCGATAAAAAGACTTATGCCAACTCTTGTTTAGCTAAAAAAGCAGGTGTGACACAGTGGGATAAGGGAGCTTGTCCGGATGAAAAATCCATTCCTAAAAATTGCATTGACGAAAGTAGAATTGCTCCTGATAAGCCTTGTGTGAAAGTCTATCGTCCGGTGTGTGGGTGTGATGGTAAGACTTACGATAATCCGTGTTTTGCAGAGAAGGCAGGAGTGACAAGTTTTGAGCCGGGTAAGTGTGAGAATTAATGAAATGACTTGATTATCAAATTGAAACAAATACAAAGCCTGTTGATTTATCGTCAACAGGCTTTTTTATTAGCTGTCATTAGCTACCAGATTTTTCACAAAACTCAGTGGTGATTCACCTTCTTTGAGCATATGAATATTCTTAAAATTTTCATCCGTTATGATGGAATCCGACGGATGTATCGCACCGCCTTCCGGCAAATCTGATGCTTTTATACCGTTGTCCCAATCCGCATTTCTGTCAGCATATTTGGAAATGGGTTCTACGCAGAATAATCGGTTTTCGTGTCTGATGTAAAATCTTCCTGTTTTGCTCATGGTTTATTTTTAGCATTAAAAAAATAGAAATAACCAACGTGATTATTTCCCAACCACCACAAAACAAAAAAGTGTGTACGGAAAGTTCCGTACACACTTTTTATTTTTAGTTGCGGAGGCAGGACTTGAACCTACGACCTTCGGGTTATGAGCCCGACGAGCTACCAACTGCTCCACTCCGCGATGTTAACCACCTGTTTTCTATCAAACAGGGCTGCAAAGGTAATGTTATTTTTGAATCTTCACAATTTCTGTGCAATTAATTTCAAAATACCTTTGCTTTAAGTCCCAAATCACAAAACCCAAATTCCAAAAGTATCCTCAAAAAAATACATTTGAACTGATTTCAGGGATGTCGGGAATATTTTTTTAGAACTTTTCAAGCCATTCATAACTTGAATTATGTAGTTTTACGTTTGAATAGAGGATAAAGTTCATTTTTGGAATAATATAATCTATACCGGTTGGCATTATCCACTTTGGAATTTGGAATTTGTTTTTTGGAATTTTCATCAAACTATGGCAAAGAAAAAGAAATATTACGTAGTGTGGAAAGGCAATGATACGGGTGTGTTTGATTCGTGGACGGAGTGCCAACTTCAAATCAAAGGCTACCCCGGAGCACGTTATAAATCCTTCAAAACCAAGGAAGAAGCAGAGGCAGCCTATCATGGCGAAATTACGGAGTACATAGATTACACCGGAAAATCAAGCGATAAAGCGAAGCCGAGTATAGCAACTATGAGTGAAGAAATACGCGCTCAAATCAATTGGGAAAGCATCAGCGTAGATGCGGCTTGTAGTGGTAATCCGGGCGTCATGGAATATCGTGGGGTGCACACATCAGATGCTTCGGAGATTTTCAGGCTTGGACCGTTTCAACATGGCACAAATAATTTGGGTGAGTTTCTCGCGCTCGTACACGGACTGGCACTACTTAAAAAACAGAAGAGCGATTTGCCGATTTATTCTGATTCGCGGACTGCGATGTCGTGGGTACGCAACAAAAAAGTCAAAACGACTATCAAGCGTACACCCATGAATAAAAAAATGTTTGACCTTGTGGATAGAGCCGAAATTTGGCTGCATAATAATACCTATACCACCGAAATCATTAAGTGGGATACGCCAAATTGGGGAGAAATTCCGGCGGATTTTGGAAGGAAGTAGGTTCGTGATTCGTGGATTCGTTAACTCGTGACTTGTTTGGGGAGGATTTGTTTTAGCTCTATTTTTCTGTTATCAGGGTCTTTTATAATCGCAACATATCCCCAATCTGTTTGTATTGGTTGTTGGATAATCTCAACTTTCACTTCCTTCAATTTCAATATCAATTCATCCAAACTATCCACATCAAATCCAAGTCGAAGTGAATGGTCGGCGGTTTCCTGACTTTTCAATAAGGGATAAATCTCAAATACAAGCCCGCCAAATTCAGCCGAATAATGCATCGGACCATTTCCGTGTTGATGGTACTGAAATACCATTCCTAATCGCTCGTAGAATAATGATAAAGCCTTCGGATTAGATGTTCTGATGACGAGTAAATTAATTTGCATAAGAGAAGAAATGCAAAATTGTGTGATTGTTTTAAATTCCACAATCACACAATTTTACAATCATTTTAATTTACCCGCTGAAAACGAAATTCACTGAACTGGAGAATATTAATGTGATTATTTTCAAATCGTTTGATAACGGGTTTACCTTCCGGTCCGGCAGTGCCTACGCCATAGACAGGTTGAAAATTGAATTTGGTATGCAAACCCTCGCCCGGATTTTTCTCTAAAAATGAGGGAAAATACACGCCATATTCCGCCAACATCTGACCAAAATACAACATCATATCATAACCTTTAAAGACATTTTCAGTCGGCGAAGTGCCATATTCCCCTGCATAACGACTCGCAAAACTACGCACATCGGGATTCGCTTTATTAATGTATGATTCGCTACCAATGAGCAAATTCATATTTTCATAATAATTATAATCCAGCTTCTCAAACTTCGCATCTTCCCACTGCGGCATACCGATTACCGTTACACGGTGCGACTCACGATAAGGCGAAAGTTCACGCATAGCATACGCCACGAAACCGGGGTCACGCGAGGGAATGATGACCACATTATCCTGCCCTGCTACGAGAAATTCAGTCACATTCATCGGTGAATTTTGCGCCATTGTCACGTCAAATTGATATTCGCGCAACGTCGCATTACCGGATTGATTGACGATGCGAGATGCCATTTGCACTTCCTCTACACGCGCTTTAATCGCTTTTTTATTTGCCGGATAAAGCACCGTTGCAATGCCCGTAGTACCAAATCTTTCACGCACGTATTCCAGTACCCGTATAAATTTTGTTTGGGTAGAAGGATTGGCTTGTACGTAGAATGGATTTTGCTCCGTAATCGTCGAAAGATAATTATACGGCGATACCATGACCTTACCGTTTTTACGCGAAAATTCGGCAACCAACTGGCAGTTTTTCTTATTCACAGGACCGATGATAAGGTCAGCTTGAAATAGCGAACCGCTATTCAATAAGCTCTTGACAACATTTTCATCGTATTGAGTATCAAACACATAAATCGTCATTGGCACACCCATACCTTGCAATTCATTCATTGCCATTTTCACACCTTCATAAAACTCCAATGCGCGTTTGGACTTCTCAGGAATAGGTCCGAATGATGTAAATTGATTGCCCAAGAATGGTAGCATTATTGCTACGGTGTAATGTCCTTTGAGCATTTTTTCTTCCTCAATTACAGCTACTTCCTCTGCGCTTGTGGTGTCAATTTTCGTAACGATTTCCTCTCCGGGGTCGTCCTCTTTGGGTTCTTTTTCTTCCGGCTCGTCTTCCTCGCCGACAACATTCCATTCAATGGTGTCAATTCTCTCCACTGTGTCGTCTGTGGGTGTTGGACGTTCCCATTGTGGCTTTTTGGTTTCTTCGTCACCGTCACCGTAATCGGGCTTTTCGACAGGACCTAAGATGCCGCAAGCAGAAGAAAGCAGAATAAACAAAAATAGAGGGGTAAATAATTTTATGTATTTCAACATTGTTAAAAATGTTTTGTCACTTTAATAGCCACATTGAAGGCTAATTGCGAATATCGTAGCGGAAACTTTAGTTGCCGCGTAATTTATTTTGAATGATTTTTGGGTAATATAATTTTTTTACGGCAGCTAAAGCAGCCGCTACGTTTATTCCCACTCAATAGTAGCGGGTGGTTTTGTGCTAATATCGTAAACAACGCGGTTGATACCACGAACATTATTAATAATTTCGTTGGAGACTTTTCCGAGAAAATCATAGGGCAAATGACTCCATTCCGCCGTCATGCCGTCGAGTGAAGTAACAGCTCGCAGGGCAACTGCTTGCTCATACGTGCGCTCATCGCCCATGACGCCTACGGATTGCACGGGCAAGAGAATAACGCCTGCCTGCCAGACTTCATTATAGAGGTCATATTTTTTCAAATTATCAATAAAAATCGCGTCTGCTTCTTGTAAGAGCGCGACTTTTTCGGGCGTAATATCGCCGAGAATACGTATCGCCAAACCCGGTCCGGGAAATGGGTGACGATTGAGGATATGCGGCGGCAATTCCAGCGAACGACCAACACGACGCACCTCATCTTTGAACAACATTCTAAGCGGCTCCACGATTTTCAGCTTCAATTTTTCGGGTAAACCGCCTACATTATGATGCGATTTAATGGTGACAGAAGGACCGTGTACCG
>JAHDEO010000372.1 GCA_020628725.1 Saprospiraceae bacterium | reverse complement strand
GGGGTTGTCATTTGCATACTGCTTTACGAGTATTTTTCCCTTCAAATTAAAATTATAAACCACTTCCGGCGGCGGAATGACGGTATCAATGGGTGGTGGAATAATCGTATCAATGGGTGGTGGCGGTGGTGGAGCAATGTATTTTTTCGTAAAATAATAAATGTCGTCTTTGCCCTCGCCGCCTTTGCGTGTAGAGGTTAGATAGCCTTCGATTTGACGTTCCTCACCGTCCGTTTTTTCTCTCAAAATGAATCCGAAATCATCTTCGCCGGAATTCACAGGAGCACGTAAATTTTTAATATCTCGCCAAGTACCGCGTACCTTTACCGCCTTAAAAATATCCAATCCGCCCATACCCGCATGACCATCCGATGCAAAATATAAGGTGTCATTGTAGCGAAAAGGAAATTTCTCATCCTTTCGTGTGTTCACCTCTTTACCGAGATTATTGGGGCGCGACCAGCCCTCATCTATCCGCACCACTTTGAAAATATCCGCACCACCAAAACCATTTACATCCGATGAAAAGTAGAGCGTTTTGTCATCGCCTGCGAGGTAGGGATGCGCATAATTGCCCTCGCCTTGTGAGAAACTGCAAATTTTAGGTTTTGCCCATTTTCCTTCTTTATTTTTTTTCGAGAAATAAATTTTACAGTAGTCTGTGCCTTCGCGTTGCTTGCTGCCGCATCGGGTGAAATAGACGGTTGTGCCTGTGCTGTTGAAGGTGGGGGTGCCTTCGTTGTATTCGCTGTTGAGTTCCGAAAATGGGTTGACGTTGCCGTTTTCGTTCACGGTGAATATATCCGAAAAATCCCTGTCTGTCCATTTGTAAATATCTTCCCCCTCTGCTGCATTTCTATCTGATGTGAAAATTATTTTATCTTCATAAAACATTGGTGCATAATCAGATGCGGGGCTGTTGAGAGCTTGTTTTTCGACTTGAAATTCATTGTCGGGCGCATCGGCGAGCCATTGTGCGGCTTGTTCACAGGCTTTGATTTCGTAACGCATTTGTACAGTTTCTCCGGCTTCTCTGCCGTAGGTTTTGAAGGCAGTGGCGGCTTCTTCGTAGCGTTCGAGTTGCTTGAGTGTGCGAGCGTATTTGTACATGGCAGGTGCACCGTAGCCCAAATCCCAAGCCTTTTTGAACCACTCTACTGCCTTTTCGCTTTCGTTGACTTGCAAGTACGACCTGCCGATGAAAAAAGCAGTTTCAGCTTTGTCTTCTCCGCTTTTTTTGTCAAATTCTTTTCCGAATAACTTGACGGCTTCGGCGTATTGTTTGCGCTCAAAGGCGGTTTGTCCGTCGCGGATTTTTTCGGGATATTTACAGGAGGAAATTAACAGGAAGGCTGCAAGTGTGAGTAGTATTAATCGTTGCATAGTGAGTTCGTGATTCGTTGATTCGTGATTCGTCAACTCGTTGATTTGCGAGAATTTAATGTCATATTATTGTGCTAATATAAACGATTTTTGTAGATGAGATGTTGTTTGGGAAATAATTCATCAATGATTTTTGGGATAATTTGGAAGCCAACCGTTTTAAGACTAATTTTGTATTAAATTTCATGAAACCATAGAACAAGGAAACAACATTAACCATGCAAAAGATAGAAATTACCACTACACAGAAGGTTGCCATTGAATATGAACTTGCCTCATGGGGCGAGCGTATGTTGGGATTTATTATTGACCAAGTTGTGATTTTTACAATACTTTGGTTATTGGGCGCATTGTTGGAACCGCTGATGTCGGCAGGACTACTACCGATTTTCGTTTTGATTTATGTGGTGGCTTTCTTTGTAGCTTACGTGTTGTTTTCCGGTAAAAAAGTACATCAAATCGCGGCTTCTGATGCTATTATTGCTTTGATTACTTTATTGGTTTTGGGTTTATTTGCTTCGTTTGTGGGAGGCTTGCAAGATACTGATATGGTATTTGTACTTTTTCTGTTGCCTGTTTATTTATTCTACTCATTGGGGTTGGAGTCCATCATGGATGGACGCACAATTGGTAAATTGGCGATGGGAACGAAAGTCGTCAAACTCACAGGTGCAGAGCCGATTTTGAATGATTATTTGATACGTTGGACTTTTCGGATGATTGATATTTGGGGAACAGGTGGCGCATTGGCTTCCTTGTTGGTTGGTTCGTCTCCCAAGCGTCAGCGATTGGGCGATATGATTGCCAATACAACGGTGATTCGCCTACGTTCGAGCATGAATCTGCGTTTTGAAGATATTGACCGTATTAAATCATTGGAAAATTATGAAGTAACTTACCCTAGTGTCCGCCAATTCTCCGAGCAAGACATGTTACTCATCAAAACGACTTTGAATCGCTATAATCGCTATCCAAATCAAGCGCATAAAGAAGCCGTTGGCGAAGTACTGCACGCGGTGATGGAAAAACTCCAAATTCAACACACACCTAAACAACCACTTCGATTCTTGAAGACGGTGATTAATGATTATATTGTATTGACTAGGTAGTGCTACAATGCTTAAATGATGAAATGTTACAATGTATTTAATGAGTGAGTGAGCGAATTTTGAATGAGTGAATATTTTTAATGCGATAATGATGTAATGCTATAATAGTACATTGTGTAGCTCCAAAACCTAAAAAGGTCTATCAACATTCGATATCTGAGTCTTAATTAGCGAGAGAGTAGTGTGATGGATGAGGTAAATTTGAGCGAGTTACTATGTTGGAATATTTCTTTGTTTGGTAGAATGAGACGATACTGCCTGAACATTGTGCTGATGGGGGCTTTGCTGTGCCTTTCTTCGAAGGGTTAGAAGCAAGCGTTTTTCCCATAAAAAAATAAAAAAACTCGCGTTTGTAATTCATTGACGCATTATCGCATTGTAGCATTATATTCACTCATTGTCCCTATCCTGCCTTGCACTAAAATTTTCGTACCAAGTATAGCCGAGTACGGCATGGAAGAAGATGACTTCAAAGACTTGTGGGTATGCCGATCCGAAGAAATTGGAGCAAATAGCGAGTAGACCGAGTAGTCCTGAAATGACGGTGAAAGCCATTCTTCGAGCATAGTAATCCGACCAAGTACGCAGCGTACTTACCAGCGGAAATAGCATACCCAAACTAACGATACCAATGGAGAAAAGAATATTTTCTTTGGTGATACAATAAGATAAGAGGCTCAACATTCCTACGGTTAATATCACCCCAAAAACCCTTGAAGTGAGGCATTCCCGCTTAGAAAGTATCATTCTCATCCGCTCGTCTTTCTGTAAATAAGCATTGAAAATGACATCAGGAAACCACATGAAAAGCAATACCGACAAATAAATTGGTGATAATTCCGGGATGTGACTGGCAACCAATACCAATCCTGTAACAAGGATGATTTTGATGGCGTCCATACAGGTATTTGTCCAGTAATTGATATTGAGCATCCAGCGGTAGAGGCTGTATTTGGTCTTGAGAGATTCGACTAAGCCGCTACGTGCAAATTCGAGTTCCGGATTGAAACCAAGTGCTGATTCGAAGTGCTCACGAGCCGCTTCAAATTGCTTTTGTTCGAGTGCCGCCCAACCTCTGTTGGCATGTGTCACCGGGTTTTCCGGGTCGCTACGAAAGGCGATATCGAATGTATGATTGGAGGCATCATATTCGCCTATACGATTGAGTACTCTCGCACGAAGGTTAAGACTGTCAATATGTTCAGCATCAATATTGAGACTCATATCGCAGACTTTGAGTGCTTTTTCCCATTCTGATTTTTGGAAAAATATTGTACCTAAAACATACAAATAATCAGGATGTGCCGCATAATGACTGAGGCTCATGCGTATCGTGCGATTGGCTTTGTCGTAGCGTTCTTGTTCGAGATAAATGAGGCTGAGGACATAGTAATGATTGGGATTGGTCGGCTCCATACGAATTGCTTCCTTCGCTTCGTGCAAAGCCTCTGAAATGAGGTTTTGACGCAGCAAGCAGGTGCTCAGCATGGCGCGTGTAGCAGCACTTGAACGGTAAAGCCCCAATGTCTGGCGCAATTCCTGTTCAGCCATTTTAAAACGCCCCTGTTGCATCAACAGACGTGCCTTTTTTAATGCTGCATGATTCATAAAGTGAGTTAAGTTTAAGTTTAAGATTAAGTCTAAGTTTAAATCTAAAAATTTAATTTTCAATTAAATTTACATTTGCATAAATTATTATTTTTGAAAATAAATAATTTTTAAACTTGAACTTGGACTTGAACTTGAACTTATTTACACTGGGTGCTTTTTCAAATACTCTAAAATTTCGTTGTACAAGCCACCTTCGTTGGCAAAAAGGGCGTATTGCTTTGCCTTTTTTAGCCATTCTTTGGTACTTGGACGAACTTTTCGGGCGGCAATCATCAAGTCTTCTTGACATAGCGGTGTGTTTTTACCGCTATTGACGACTTTGGTGATTTTGTCTTGCTTGGCGATGTCTACCACCGAACGCAAGTCTGCTCCTGAAAAGCCTTTTGTTTTTCGGGCGAGTAATTGATAGCTGAGTTCTTCCTTATTATCAATGTCTCTTAGTAAGATTTCGAGGATGGCAGCGCGGGCATCTCTGTCCGGTGGCGGTACGAAAACGATGCGGTCAAAGCGACCCGGACGGCGGAATGCCTCATCCAAGTGCCAGGGTGCATTGGTCGCGGCAAGTATCAGCAGATCATCATTTTCGGCATCGTAGCCGTCCAGTTCCGAAAGGAATTGGTTGATGATGTAGCGGGAGCCGCTTCGTTTCATATCGCTTCGGTCAGAGCCTAAGGCGTCTGCCTCGTCGAAGAATAGCACGCAGGGGGTGCGTCTTCGAGCGATTTCGAATATTTCGTGCAGATTTTTCTCGCTTTTTCCGATCCACATTTCCAGAATTTCGTGGATACCTACGGGGATGAGATTGCCATTCATTTCACCGGCAGTGGCGCGCGCGATGTGGGTCTTGCCACAGCCCGGAGGACCATAGAGCAAGATACCGCCACCGGCTTTTTTGCCATAAGATTCGTAAATATTGCGGTGCTTGTAAGGCAGGATGATTTTTTGGCGAATTTCTTCTTTTACATAGCCCATTCCACCCACTTCATCGAATGTGATATTCGGAGAAATGAGTTCTTCGAGATAGGCTTCTATATCGTCCTCTTTGCTGAGGAAGGTTGTTTCACCATTTTCTTTGTCAAATGATTTGACGGGCACGCCATTTACAAGTTTCTCTAAATGAGCATCTTGTAGTAATGGGTCTGCATCTACGGCAGCATGATAGGCATATTGTGCTTCGTCGAAATTTTCTTCTCCGGCGTGCAGACGAGCTTTGAGAAGATAGGTAGCAGGTGGTGGATTATTAGCCGAAATGAGTTCTTCCAGTAGAACCCATGCCTCGCTCGTTCTGCCGGCGCCATGAAAGGCATTGCCCAAGCCCAATTTCGCAGATTGACAGTCCGGTTGGATTGCCAATTTTTCACGATAGTAGGAACTCGCCTCTTCATAACGTTCCATATCCACCATTACATCACCAATGAGTTGTAGTAACGGAGGATTTTGAGGGGAGTATCTGAGAGCTTTTAATAAGCTATCAAGTAGATTTTCGTGAGTGTGCATATGGTTGTGTCAGTGGATTGTTATTAGCCTTTCGATGACAATATTAAACAAAAAAATTAACACTTCCACATTCTGTGACAAATAAATGTTTAACACATAACGAAAGTAACTAAAGTATTTTGGGTTGTAAAAATTGACATTTTTTTGACCATAAAAACATACTAAAGCCGCATAACCACTGGAATATTAACCAAATACCTAATTTATTTTTTCTAAGCTATTCAATAGATTTTCGGCTTGTTCTCGGCGTTTCAGCGTGACATTATTACTTGAGATAATTTTTTGTAATATATTTTTGCTTTCTTGAATATCGCCTTTGCGAAGATAGGTATGTGCCAAGTACCAAGTTGCGGTATCGCTCAAGATGGCATTTTTAGCTTGTATTTTCTCGAAAATTTGGATGGCATCATCATAATTTTTGACCTGTAAATGACAATATCCTAAGCCTAAAGCTGCCTGATTATCGTCTGTTGACTCATAAATTTTGGTCAATTCCGGTATGGCTTCAGCATAGTCTTTGTCCGTAATTTTCTGATAAGATGCTGCGAGGCTTTTTTCTGTCTCTGTTGCTTCTGTCGGATTTGTAGAGCGTCTTATTTCCAAAGTCGGCGCACCCCCAATCGTATTTTCAGAAATCGTCATAGGATTTGGCGCAGGAAGTAGTAAAGGTAGCGCAAAGACTGCCAATAACACTGCCGCAGCCGCAGCTATCGCAAAGCGTAAAATACGTCGGCGTGATGATGGGGCAGTGGTGACCTCCTCGATAGGAGTCTGGACGGTAGTCTCCGCTTGTGTAGAGGCTTTTGAGTGAATATTGTTTAATGTTTGTACAAATGGAATGTCTTGCTCATCCATCAGTGCAATATCTACATCACGATGCAATTCGACTTCTGCTTGAAGCGCAGGGTCGCTTTTCAATTGTGCCTCGAATTCGGCAAGGGCTGTACCCGTCATTTGCCCGTTCAGATAGTCTTCTATCTGTTCAAATCTTGTTTCGTTCATTGTGTAGTATAAATTTGGGAGATTTTTGATTTGGTGATTTTTGATTTTAGATTTGACTGGATTTTGCTTCGCAAAATTGGGTATTATCGCATAGCGAAAATCAATCAAAAATCAAAAGTCACTCAATCAAAAATCTTTGAGTTCTGTAAATCTAATATCTTCCCTCACGAGTGCTATAAGTTTTTTCTTGCATTTATAATGTTGTTGTTTTGCAGTTTGTTCGTTATTGTAATTGAGGATGACGGCGATTTCTCGCATTTTCTTTTTGTTAAAAACTAATTGCATAATCTGGCGACATTTTTCGCCGAGTAGTGCAAATTTTTCTTTGTAGAGTGCGTGACGTTCAGTTTGATGAATCACGTCTTCAATGTTTGCTTCGTCTATATATCCATCTTCATCCTGAATTGTCACCTTCGGGCGTCTTTTTCTTTCATCTAATTTTCTCAACCAAACAAATCTACAGATAGGGTAGAGGAAGTTGTAAAACGGGCAGGTTAGCATGAAATCGGGTTTGAGTGCCCTCTTATAGATAATAATCATAGCTTCTTGAAAAACATCCCAAGCATCGTCGGCATTGCCACTGTTGGCTGTCACCATCCGCTTTATTTTAGGATAAAACTCATCATACATTCTTTTGTTGACAAAGGGGTCGTTCTTCAACAAACCTTCTTTTATATAGAAGGTATCCTCGTGTGGTACTTTGTCACTCATATCTTTGATGGTGGACGGTAGACGGCTAACGGTGGACGGTTTTTTTGCCTCATTATCAACCGTTAATCATTAACCATTAATCATTAATCATTATTTTTCACACATAAAGATAATGGTCAATTTATGAAAAGTAAAATTTTTTGGGCTTGTTAAGGTGACTTTATGAGATTGAAATGGATAGAAGAGTGTAAAATGATTTCATGGAGACTCATTTTTAAG
>JAHDEO010000371.1:2324-7537 GCA_020628725.1 Saprospiraceae bacterium | reverse complement strand
AAACCGAACCATCTGCTCCAATGGTTTCTTCATCATTTATCGTACATGGATTGCCATCGTCACAACTTTGTGTCGTTGTACAGGTGGCATCACATGCAGGTAAGATTGTTACGGTAGCCGTAGCAGTACCGATACAACCAAATGCATCCTGAACCGATAAGGTATAATCTCCCGCAGAAAATACTGCGAGTGTTGACATAGTTGAACCATCACTCCATGCATAGGTATAACTCCCTAAATCATCCAAGCCCATCGGCTCTAAGATACCCGTCTGACCTTCACAAAGTGAAATATCACTCAAGGTAAAATTGAGTGCATCAGGTACAAAGATGCTAACTTCAATTGAACTTGTACATCCGTTTTCATCTAAATAGGTATATACATATAAGCCTGTTACCACATCCACATTAGTCGGATCAGCAACGCCCCATGAGCCTGTCGTGCCGGGAAGTTCAAATTGTGTTAAATCATATCCAATCGCGTCTTCTGCACATACTGTAACGAAATCCACTATCAAAACACTTCCTTCATTGACCGTAAATACAAGCGTATCTATAAGCGGACAGCCGTTGGTACCGTTGTACATATAATAGAAAAATGCCCCATCTGTAATATCTACAGTACTCATTGTATTTCCACTATCGTCTGTCCATACGCCGCCCATTTCTCCGGGAGACTCCAATGAAGTAAGGTCGAAACCTGTAGCATTTTCTATACATATATCCTGATTGGTTAATTCACCAAAAAGAATATCGCAACTCTCCGTGAAAGAAGCCGTCATATCTGTGTAGCAATACGCATCAAAAGGTGCTGCTTGCGAAGCCGTCAATGAAGGCGCAACTGAGCCACCAATCAAGCCACTCAAATCTGCTTCTAATCCTGCAAGGTCAGCATCAGCTACATTGTATGCATAGACATTATAAGTAGCACCATCATCAGGTAATGATCCAAAACTACCTGTTTGATTCACAGAAATAACCGTTCCCGAAGCATCTGTCAAAGCATAGACCATACTATATCCATCTCCATTCGCACTTGCTTGTGCGTTGATATTAAATGGATTATCGACACCACATTCACAAACGATTTGGTCAAGACATTCCAATTGTAAGACATCATATGTCACTGAACATCCTGCATCATCATTATCCGTAATCGTAAGTGTAATCTTGTCATTTTGACCTGTATAGGTCAATCCTGTGATAGTCGTTTCAGTTGGGTAAGTGATGGTAGTTGTACCATCCGTTACCGTGTAAGTTCCTGTTGGATCGCCAAGTCCATCACCACCTGTGATAGCATTGATTTGAATATCAAAAGTACCTGCTGTACCATTGCAAACAGGTTGTGCAGAAGCAACGATATCCGTACAAGGTGGCGGAGGGCAGCCCTGAGGTGCACCTGCATCTATCCAAGCCTGTACCGCAGCAATATCTGCCGCAGACATACCCGCTGTGCCGTATGGCGTACCAAGTGGCATCGCCTGACCGCAACCATCACCGGCTGTGAGTGAACCATCTACTTTTCCTATCAAATAATCAAGGGCGTTGGCATAAGGTCCGCAGCCGCCTACACCATTATTGCCGCCATTGATGACGTTATTGTAATTGGACAAATCAAGTCCTCCTTGTGCACCATGACAGCCATTACAACCATTCGCTTGAAAGATAGCCACCATATCGGAAAACTGATAGCTGCCATCCGCACAAGATTGGGCATTTGCATGGAAGCTAAAGCAAGCTATTAGCATCGTCAGCAAAGCCGTATATTTTATTTTAAATTTATTTTTCATATTACTTTTTCCTAAGATTTTAAAAAATTGTTTAATGGATACATGGTTTCATCATGGATGAAACCATGCAATTTTAAATACTTAGAAAATCATTAATTACCAGTCGGATTCGCAGGGAATTGAATGATGCTTGGCGCACAATCTGCCGGAGGTTCAATTCCACAGTCTGTTGATACACATAGATTGCTGAAATCTACATTAATATCTGCTCCAAGTGGTGTACCGCTAAAGTTGGCAATAGCTGCTACGATAGCTGTATTAGGACCGGCAGGGTCGAATGTACCCGCTGTACTCGGATTACCCGATGATACGATACCGCCCAATGTGTATGTTCCCGGTCCGGTCACTTCAACATTGAAATCTAACCAAGGACATGGGAAGCCGCCGCAGTCACCATTTTCAATTCTAAATTCGAGTGTAATCGGAAAATCAGCTGCATCACCTGTTACTGTGTAATCAATAGAAATACAGAAATCGTCGTTGGTCAAGCCCGCTGTATTGACATTCCAAATGAATCCGGCAAAGTCATTGTTTGCACCTGTCAATAAACCCATACCGCTTGGTGAACCAAAAGAAAGTCCTGAACCACCGTCGAAACCGCCGCTATTAGAGACATCCAACAAGTCAGCCGGATCGTCAGCACATAAGTACAAGCAAGTTCCGTCTTCGGTATCAGCAGCAGCGTCGTAGTTAGTGGCGTTAGGATCTGTACAACCCGGAACACCACCCGGCGTACCACAAGTAGCACAATCGAGCCATACATCCATAGTAGCAGGATCGCCATCTGCATCACAAGCATCACCTATTGAGTAACAAGTGCCATCGTCAACAGTAGCGGCAGGGTTGTAGTTACAAGCATTGGCATCTGTACAACCGGGTACATCTACCACAGGACAGTCAGTAGTTGCACAAAGGTTGCTGAATACAACATTTATATCACCGCCAAGCGGTGTGCCACTGAAGTTAGCAATAGCAGCTACGATAGCTGTATTAGCACCTGCGGGGTCGAATGGACCGTTTGCGCCGACATTACCCGTAGATACTGTTCCACCCAATGTGTATGTTCCCGGTCCGGTGATCACTGTATTGAAATCAATCCAAGGACATGGGAAGAAACCGCAATCGTTATTTTCAATTCTAAAATCAAGTGTAATTGGGAAAGCCGCTGCATCACCTGTTACTTCGTAATCAATAAAGATACAGAATTCGTCGTTGGTTAAGCCTGCTGTATTGACATTCCAAATGAAACCACCGAAGTCATCATTTGCACCTGCCAATAAGCCCATACCGCCCGGTAGTCCGTAAGAAAGTCCTGTACCGCCGTCGAATCCGGCATTATTAGAAATATCTAATATATTCGGGTCGTCACACAAGTAGAGGCAAGAACCGTCATCTGTGGTAGCTGCCGGGTCGTAGTTGGTTGCAATTGGGTCTGCACAGCCTAATACTTCGTCTCCTACACAAGTGGAGGTATCATTTGCCGCACCCGGATCTTGTGTACAATTCGTGAGGTATGCACCTGCACCGTCGCACATGATAGATGATGTTTCGGCAGCATCAGTCGCTTCTTCTACACCTACATCTACACCAGTCATTCCTGTAGCAGGTCCATCTGTTGCATCGAATGCACCTTCGTAAGTAATGAACTCGAATACTGTAGCACCACAGCTTACTGCGATACCGTCATTACCATTTTGCAAAGAAGCATTCCATACGTAGTAATCATTTGTTCCGTCTGAACTTACAAAATCAGCAGCCGTCAACATGTACGCGCTGTAAACTCCGCCACCATTTCCATTATACAAACTAACCACTACTCCTGATGGGTCGCTACCCGCAGGAAGTGCTATCTCTACAAATTCATTTATATCACTACCTGCATTATCGTAGTGAAATTCGTTGATTTTCGCTGAAGCAGGACAAGTTGGTGCCTCACCTGCACAAGAACAATCAGCTTGTACGGTGTCATTTACTGTAGCATCGTTGCCATCATCACAAGCTTCTCCAACTTCAGGATTGTCAGTGATACCGCCTGCACCATCACATACATCACAGCCCATCGCAAAGATACATGAGCCATCATCTTGTGTAGCTACAGGATTGTAGTTACAAGCTGTTGCATCTGTACAACCCATTTCAGGTAGTGTACCTGCACAAGTCATACAATCTACCCACATATCACCTGTAGTTGTTGCATCTCCATCGTCACAAGCATCACCTACATTGAAACAAGAACCATCGTCTTCTGTAGCCGCAGGGTCATAATTACAAGCAGCCGCATCTGTACAACCCGGTATCGGATCAGCTACACATGTGCTTGTGTCGTTTGCTGCACCCGGATCTTGTGTACAATTGGTAAGGTATGCACCTGCACCATCGCACATGATAGAAGATGTTTCGGCAGCATCAGTCGCTTCTTCTACGCCTACATCTACACCTGTCATTCCGGCTGCAGGTCCGTCGGTAGCAGCAAATGCACCTTCATAAGTGATGAATTCGAATACCGTAGCACCACAACTTACTGCGATACCGTCGTTACCATTTTGCAATGCAACATTCCATACGTAGTAATCATTTGTACCATCAGAGCTAACAAAGTCAGCCGCTGTTAAAGTGTAAGCGGTGTAAACTCCGCCACCATTTCCATTATATAAACTAACCACTACTCCTGATGGGTCGCTACCCGCAGGAAGTGCTATCTCTACAAATTCATTGACGTCAGTACTTGCATTATCATAGTGAAATTCGTTAATTTTTGCATCAGTCGGGCATGTAGGAGCTACACCTAAACAAGAGCAATCCGCTTGTACAGTATCATTCACTGTAGCATCATTGCCATCATCACAAGCTTCTCCAACTTCAGGATTGTCAGTGATACCGCCTGCACCATCACATACATCACAGCCCATCGCAAAGATACATGAGCCATCATCTTGTGTAGCTACAGGATTGTAGTTACAAGCTGTTGCATCTGTACAACCCATTTCAGGTAGTGTACCTGCACAAGTCATACAATCTACCCACATATCACCTGTAGTTGTTGCATCTCCATCGTCACAAGCATCACCTACATTGAAACAAGAACCATCGTCTTCTGTAGCCGCAGGGTCGTAATTACAAGCATTCACATCTGTACAACCCGGTATCGGATCAGCTACACAAGTGCTTGTGTCATTTGCTGCACCGGGGTCTTGTACACAATTGGTTAGATATGCACCTGCACCATCGCACATGATTGATGAGGTTTCAGCAGCGTCAGTAGCTTCTTCTACGCCTACATCTACGCCTGTCATTCCGGCTGCTGGTCCGTCAGTTGCAGCAAATGCACCTTCGTAAGTAATAAATTCATATACTGTAGCATCGCAACTCACTGCGATACCGTCGTTACCATTTTGCAATGCAACATTCCATACGTAGTAATCAT
>JAHDEO010000371.1:0-2224 GCA_020628725.1 Saprospiraceae bacterium | reverse complement strand
TACCCGCAGGAAGTGCTATCTCTACAAATTCATTGACGTCAGTACTTGCATTATCGTAGTGAAACTCGTTAATTTTTGCCGAAGCAGGACATCCTGCCCCAATCGGTGTACCTGCACAGGTACAATCTGCGAGAATTACATCATTTTCAGTATTAGCATCCATATCATCACAAGCATCGCCGGGTAATCCTCCTCCCGGACATGTGATAGGTGTACCTGCACAAGTCATGCAATCTGTATATACATCGTTTTCGGTCGTAGCATCCATATCATCACAAACATCGCCGATATTGAAGCAAGTACCATCGTCGGAAGTAGCAGCAGGGTCGTAGTTACAAGCATTTATATCTGTACAGCCCGCTACTGCACCACAAGTAGCAGTATCATTGGCAGCACCCGGATCGGCAGTACAGTCTGTGAGGTAGCCACCTGCACCGTCGCACATGATAGATTGTGTCTCTCCGGTAGCACTACTTTCCACTACACCTACGTCCACGCCCATTGTACCGGCTGCGGGTCCGTCTGTTGCAGCAAACGCTCCTTCGTAAGTAATAAATTGGTAAACTCCGCCTTCACAACTTACTGCAATACCGTCGTTACCATTTTGCATAGCAACATTCCATACATAGTAGTCATTTGTACCATCTGAACTGACAAATTCGGCAGCAGATAGGGTAATTGAACCATACTCTCCACCGCCATTTCCATTATAAAGGCTAACTACTACTGCCGTTGGGTCGCTACCCGCCGGAAGTGCAATTTCTACAAATTCATTAACATCCGTACCTGCATTATCGTAGTGAAATTCGTTGATTTTAGCAGAAGCAGGGCAAGCCGTGGGAGCCGAACAATCAGCCGGAGTAACCGTAGCCGCTGTACCTATACAAGTAGCATCTGCATTATCTACTACATTAACATCGAAAGAAGTCGTTGAAGTGTTTCCTGCGATAGTGATGCTGATTGGAGAAGCTGCTCCATTTGCCAATACACTACCGGAAGCTACATCAATTACGTCGTAGCTACCGCTACCATTAGTCGCGCTGAAGGACACGTTATAAACGTAATCCGCGCCTACACATGCACCTGATACACTAACATTTGAAATGGAACATGACATCGCGCACATAGACTGCATTGGCGCACCCGGTGTAGGACACACGTCTGCCAATAATGCGAAGTTGGTCAAATCCCAACCGCTATATCCATCCGCACCATCATCAGAATATTCAATGGCAATAAAAACTTCTGTACCAGCCGCAGCACTCAAATCAACACTCACAGCTCCTGCGTCAGTAACTATACCCGCATTTGTCCAAGTCGCATCTGCCGGACATCCGGTGTAAACTGCTGTCCAAACTACATTAAGGTCAGTTCCTGTGAAGCTCTCTGCTGCATCAAAATTTAAGAATAAAGAAGTAGCAGTCGATACATCAATCGGACCGTATACCAACCACTGGTCTACCTGCTCCTGAGCACCACCGACGAAACCGTTCATTGACCAGCCGCCTGCAATAGCCCCCCAAACATCCATTTGAGAGTTATTCACTACCGATACTGCTTCCCAAGTAGGCGCACCACAGTTGGTGAGTCCTATATCTGTACCTACACAAGTACAATCATCTTGTACTGTATCATTGACTGTAGTCGCAATACCATCATCACAAGCATCACCGATATTTGAACCATCGGGACAGTCAGGTGGTGTTACATCATTGGGCTGTCCTTCGGTAGGTGCTGCACTTACGTAGCCACCGGTACCATCTGCCTGAATAGAGGTGTCAGGACCATCGTTATATTGTACCGTTTCGCCCAAACCTGTTAGCAATCCCGTATCGTCTGCGTCATTTGTTCCATAAACAACAGCGTCAATTAGGTTGGTAGTCGTTACAGGTGTATCATTTGGAAAATCAGTAGCATCTCCCATATATACCGCTACAGCGTCAGGACCATTTTGAAGTCCATTAGAAGGTAGGTTGATCACCAAAAGTCCATTGGCATCAAAGAACAAACCATCTAAGTCGATGGCATTGTATGAAGCATCATCAGAACCATTAAAGAACACAAGAACATAGCCATCGGCAGGTGCGCCGGGAGTTCCCATCAGCTCTACAAATTCAGCCATATCTGTACCTGTCTGGTCAGGGTCAATTTCATTGATCGTAATTTGACCGATTACCAGTAAGGGCAAACAGAAAATAAGTAAAGAAAATAGTATTTTTTTCAT
>JAHDEO010000370.1 GCA_020628725.1 Saprospiraceae bacterium | reverse complement strand
CTTAGGGAACACGAATAAAAGCTACAACTTCAATATATCAAAATATTAGGAAGAGTGAATTCGGAGAGCTACTAACAAACAAGCCTTCACACGTAATCTCAAAGGAACCCAATGAAATCCAGCAACCTTGCCTCATACAGAAGCAAAATGGGAGGACACGATTAAACGACTGTGTAGTTGAAAACCAAAATCTTAAGTTCTCAAAACAGCTTGACTGTCACGAACTTTGTATCACATGAATAGTCCTCCCTGCTTCTGTAAAAAACAAATGAATTGAAAAGCAATTCGGCTGCTCTTCCGAATTTAGAAATTTTGAAACCGGAGATTTGGAATTTCCAAACCATGCATCCAAGTTCTTTATTTCAATATGTTCTTAGCTTGTTCTGTATTGGAATTTGGCTCTCATGATTTGGTGTTTACAAATTGTCTAAAACTTGTTTAGTTAGTTTTCCTATATACGTGATAACGTGTAGAGGTAAAATGGAGCAGGAGAAGCAGGCAGAGGCTCTGTTTCTCCATTTTTTAATAGACTTGAGATTGAATTTTTATTTTTCTTTTTTAGAGCGGCATTGCCGCTAAGTGGAACTTACCTTGAAAAAGCATTAATCGAAATAGTGCGTCAGAGACAGACTGAGTTGGAGAAGCAGTGATTCGACTGCTTCTCTTCTCTACTACTCTTTAAAATGTTTTTCGATTTTCCTTGCTGATTAAAAAGTATAATAATTACAAAAGTGTTCCATTACTGTATTGGGGTCGAGCGGTGGATTGCTCGTCCCCTTTTTTTGTGAAAGCCGAAGTCGTTGAGAGGTTGTTTAGGCACTTAGAAATTTTTTGACACCAACATGTTGTCGATAAATTTGCGATGTTGGTTTATCCCTCCGAAGGAGGCTTAAATTTGAGTTTGAACTTGTTCTTAAACTTGAACTTTACATAGTACCTTACTCACGAACTCTTGCACAAATTTGGCAAAAGTTGAGTTTCAGGTCAAAAGTTGTCATTGTTCAATTGCTTGATGGTTCGATTGTTATTACGGTTTTTTGCTTCGCAAAAAATCATTTCAACCATAAAATAATACAACAATGAAACATGGTAGTGGCTTCGCCACGTTGGGAACGATAAAAAACAATTTCACGCTCTAAAAACTACAATCAACTGATTATCAACTACTTTTTTAAATTTTAATTTGCATTTTAATTTTAATTTCAACTCATTCCTCAGAGTTTTTTTGATGAATTCTATCTGATTGAGAAAACGAATCACCACATTAAAAACTCGGCGAAAACTCTACCTTAATTCCAAATTTGCTCACCTCATTACCGATCGGACGCACCTCATCGCGTTGTGTCAATCGCCACATAAAATCGACTTTGATAAATCGTCCGATATTTTCCACACCTACCCCCACTTCGGCATATACGCCATTAAGGTCTTGCAGACTGCCGTCAGAATTGTTGTTGACATCCAAATTAATTTGGTTCGCGGGGCTGACGCGACTATACAAGACTTTACCATGCACAAGACTACGGAAACGTAGCCAATCATTCCACGGAATCAAATTAAAAATCAAGCCACGAAAACGATGTGTAAACCACAAAGACGCCCACATATCGCCGCCATATTCGCGGTCATTCATCATATTATATGCCCAACGATTGTACATGTATGATTCATTTCCGCTATGAATACGAAACAAGGGCGAAGGCAATTCCCCGAAAATCTTACCACCTTCGAGTTGGTAATAAGTACGACCGATACGCGAGCGAAGTTGCTGCTTGATACTTCCTTCGAGGCGGTGATATTCGTAATCACTTCCCAGAAAATCATGCGGACTATAGGTATAATTTAGCGACAAATACGGCTTGTGCGCCCGCACGCGATTGGCGGCTCTACGCTCATTGCGAATGCTGGTATTGAACCTAAATCCTATACTCCAATCCGCCTTTACATTCAATTCAAATGTCTGAAAAGGATTCGTGCCGGATATAAATTCTTCGCCTGTACGCGGTGAGGTGAAAGTCATCGAATTGGGCCACGTTTCTACCGTTTTGTGCGTGCCTGAGATACGCGTTTTAAAGCCCTGAAACCATTCTTTTTCGTAGAAAAGTTGTCCTTGACGTTGCATATAAAGGCTATTCGCCAATAGCTGCCCTTCTCCCCGAAAAATGGAATTCAGGATATAATCGTGAGACGCCCACGGACTATAAAAATTGAAATTGGAGTAGTCTTTTTTGTAATATCCACCGATGGATTGCCAGCGTTGATTGATACGCGGCAAATGGTATTTGAATCCACCATAATATTTCCAAGCTTCATCTTTTGTGCCGTAGGCAAGGTAAGCATTCAATTCCAATTTTTGATTGAAGGCAAATTTGCTGTTTCGCATACCAAAACGGAAGCGTTGACCCTCAAGGTCGTTCCATGAAAATGAATTATACCATTTACCAAATTCCAATGGACCGACACGCGCAAATCCCGTCCCGAAAAGATGTCCAAGCCACATTGTCGTTTTATAGGCGCGAGTTCTTTGCAGCGAATCAATCATAAAATAAATCCCACTTTCGGTCTTCGAGAGAGGCATCGGGCGGATACTATCCCACTGTTGATTATTACGCTTGTAAGCATTCCAATCTCCCACAAACGGGTCGCCTTCAAAGAGGCTATCAGGATAAGGTTCGTTGATTTCTATCTTTTCGCGGTGTATGGTTCGGAGTATCCGCATACTCATATCGCGCTTGCGCTCGGTGATGTTGATATAGACCTCCGCTTGGTCGAATGTCTTGAACCAATGCCCGTCGATACGGTCAAATTCCTGCCGCATTTTGAGATCGCTCACAAAATTGAGATTGGCTTGGTCGAGCAAGTACAAATCCATTGACTTGAGCGCGAAAGTCTCTGCATCAATCCATGCATAACCCGTAAATGCCAAGTCAGATTTTCGGCGCGGCGTAAATTCCAATTTATACGACCATCTATCCTCCACCATCATGCTATCTTCCAAGAAATATTTATATGTCGAAAGCGCACCACCCGCAAAAGGACTCAAAAAACTTTCCTCCTGAATGATGATGATATTTTCATACATATCCGCATCGGGAATCGCACTGTCTACAGCATCCACCTTCGCAAAATCACGCACACCTGACATGCGCGTAGCTTTCAAAATCTCCTTTCTTTTTTGTGGTTTCTTTCTATAATAAACATCCGCCATACGCTCCTTCAACAGCAAAGGCAAAAAGGGCTTCCCTACATCCGTACTATCAATATAATCAAACACAAACCTAAACGGTTTGAACACCTTACGCTTCGTAAATTTTTCTTTTATGTTAAATAAATCAAATTCGGTTTTAGCATAATCTTCAAAGTAAAAATAGTCAAGGCGATTGGCTCGATTATTCACTTTATTTTTCACTACATTTCGGTACAATGTAATCGCAGCAGTATCTTTTTTGACCTTACGCTTGGCTTTCACCGTAGCCACTTCCAATTCATAGCTCGCCTCCTGTTTAATTTTGACATCTACTACCTGTGCTGTTCCGGGTTTGATTTTTATGACCTTATCCTTATATCCCAAGTAATGATACGTCACTGAATTGAGTGTCATATCTGTCGTAGATATTTCGTAAAATCCATTTAAATCCGTCGTCACTCCGTCAGATGTGCCTGTAAAGTAGACACTGGCAAACGGAAGTGTTTCTCCTGTTTTAAAGTCGGTCAATATACCCGTAACTACCGTTTTTTGTGCAAAAACAACGGTACAAAACAAAGAGAAAAATAATACGAAAATCAATCGAGGATAATTCATAAAAAATCGGGTTGCGAGTTACGGGTTACGAGTTACGAGTTATTTTATTTCGCAAAGCGAAAAACCAAAAAACGTAAACCATAATCCACAACTCAACTAAAAACGTTCTGGTGAATGATAATCCGGGTTGCCAGTTTCGAGTTATTTTTTCGCAAAGCGAAAAATCAAAACCCGTAACCCGCAACTCGCAACCCGTAATACATCAAACAGCTTACCAAAGTCGCGTGTTGCGTTGGAATAGTTAAAATTAAGTAGGATGTATGAAGTAGGGATTGAAAAAGTGATAAAATTTAGATAAATTGATTATTGACACATCATATATTCTACTTCCTATATCATACATCATTTTTCATGGAAAATATCACAGAACGCGACTCTCCTTATCGGCATTTAGAAAAAATGTCCACGTTAGCATTACTGCAAAATATCAATCGTGAAGACCAAAAAGTAGCTTTGGCGGTTGAGGCAGTCATTCCTAAAATAGAACCTTTGGTAGAAGTGATTGTACAAAAAATGCAGGTAGGTGGTCGCCTATTTTATTTAGGTGCAGGAACGAGTGGACGATTGGGTGTATTGGATGCGGCGGAATGTCCACCCACATTTGGTGTTCCGTCAGACTGGGTGATAGGGATTATCGCAGGAGGAGAAGCAGCAATTCGCCAAGCCCAAGAATTTGCCGAAGACAGCCATACCCAAGCATGGACAGACCTTCAAAAATGGAATACCGACGAGCAAGATATTGTCATCGGTGTCGCTGCTTCCGGCACGACGCCTTACGTGGTACATGGTTTACGAATGTGTCGTCAACACCACATCAAAACAGGCTGTATCACCTGCAATCCAAGCTCGCCAATTACAGAGAAAGCAGATTATCCCATAGTCGCAGTAGTCGGACCTGAGTTCGTCACGGGCAGTTCGCGGATGAAGGCAGGCACGGCACAAAAGCTCATCCTCAACATGATTTCTACAACGGTCATGATTCGATTAGGAAGAATTGAAGACAATAAAATGGTCGATATGCAACTCACTAACAACAAACTTATAGACAGAGGCACACGCATCATTACCAAACAACTGAATATTGAACACAATTCAGCGAGAAAACTTTTACTACAACACGGTAGTGTCCGCGAAGCCTTAAAAAATAAAAAAGCTTGAAATCAGCCGTCATTCCGCGTCGTAGTACGGAATAACGCATTATTTTTAAGTCATGTGAATTTCTCAAACAATAGACTTATCTTGCCTGA
Source organism: Saprospiraceae bacterium (assembly GCA_020628725.1). GTDB lineage: Bacteria > Bacteroidota > Bacteroidia > Chitinophagales > Saprospiraceae > JAHDEO01. Next base: position 2,490 of record JAHDEO010000370.1, on the reverse strand, counting down.
CGTTTGAACTTGCACTTGATTCTTGAATTTGAACTTAGCTCATGCCTACATTCATTCTCATATTTCCTGCCATTGTAGCTGCCGTTTTAGTGTGGTGGTTTATGCCTGATTCACCGGATGTCATGGATATTGCGCCACTCGTAGCCTTAGGCGTATACGTTGCGGCAGTCTACACCTTTAGCCATCAAATTAATTTTTGGTGGTACAAACGCTTCCCGCCCGCATTGCCCAAAATGATGAAGCGTGTTTTACAAGATTTTTATCCTTACTATGGCAAACTGAATACCGCAGAACGCCAACGCTTCGAACAACGTCTTGCCGTCATGAAAATCGACAAAGATTTTCTCCCCCAAGAATTTCCCAAAATGCCCGATGATGTGCGCCATCTCATGCTCGCATCTGCTATACAAGTGACTTTTGGTTTGGAGGAATATTTATTGCCACATTGGGGCGTATTTGCGGTATACAGACAGGCCTTTCATACGCCACAATTAAAGGAATTTCATACAGGTGAAGTACATTACGAAGACGGTGTTATCCTGCTGGCTGCTGACCCATTTATCGCAGGCATGAAAAATCCTAAAAGCGGTTATGATATTGGTTTACATTACCTTGCACTTGCTTTGCAATTTGAAAACAAAATACAACGCGAGGATTTTTTATTTATTGAAAACAACGAACGCGAGCAATTCCTACGAACGATGAGCCGCATACGCGGACGCGAACATCGCTACGACAGTGATTACGCTAATGCACCCGAAGCGGAAGATTTCGGCTTGTGTGTAGAGCATTTTTTCCACGCACCAAGTGAATTTGAACAGCAATTGCCCGATACATTTAATGCGCTTAAAAAGCTCTTGAATCAAGACCCTTTGAATGAGGCGAGTCCGGTGATTTTATCAAAAGAATACACCAAGTGAATTTTAGAATATGAAACGATTAATCACAATCATCATAATTTTGACTTATGGAAACTGTCTTATCGCATGTTCATGTTGGGGGGAAAGTTCTGTCAAGCAAGCTATCAAAAATTCAGATGCGGTAATTACAGGAACAATTTTATCAAAGGAAACAGTAGTCGTTATAGATTCTACCATAATCAAACTCTTCAAAGATGATACATTAAGCCATGATTTATTCAAAGTATATACGGCTAAATATCGCTTTGAGGTCGAAAGTATTTACAAGGGTAAATTCTCAACTGACACTTTGACAATTTATACCGGAGTAGGAGGTGGTGATTGTGGTAATAGGTTTGCCATTGGAGGAAAATACATTATTTACGGCAATAAAAATACATATTTTCAGTTCGTCGGAAGCCCTACAAAAGAGAAAGATGTCTTGTGGACAAATATCTGCACAAGAACACGCGCATTTAACCTAAAAGAAATTGAAGCAATAGAAAAAATCAGGAAGAAAAAGAGAATTAAATGGATGAGAAGATTGTTCTCCCATGAATGAAAATACACCAACTCACCACTATCGGTCAATTTCACATCAATCACAATGAAGATGCCCTCACCATTTGCGACATTGGACAAGATAAATGCTTAATTGCTGTCATGGACGGCTGTTCTATGGGAACAGAAAGTCATTTTGCATCCGCATTAATCGCAAAAATTTTACGAAAAACAGCAAAAGAAATCAGCTTCAGAGCATTCGCAGAAAAGACTGAAAATACCTTACAGGAAGATTTGAGACAAGTCACCCAAGCTTTGTTTGAAGAGTTGAAATTTGTAAAAAGCAGATGGATGCTCGAAAGCACTGAAATTTTAAGTACCTTAATGCTCGTAATCGTTCATCAACAAGAAAAAACGGCAGAAATACTCACGATAGGCGACGGGCTAATTTGCTGTAATGGCAAATACACCGAATACGAACAGGATGATAAACCTGATTATTTGGGTTATCATTTAGCGGAAGAATTTGATGATTGGTTTGATGCTCAAACACAGCGATTAAGTGTGGAGAATATTCATGATTTAAGCATTTCAACAGACGGTATTTTTACTTTTAAAAACTTTGACAACCAGTATTATAAATCAATTAGTGATGAAGAATTAGTTGATTTTCTACTAATTGATAAACCGGAGGAACATGCAGGAAATATGCTTCAAAAGAAACTTCTACACATCGAAAAACGTTGGGGTTTGAAACCTTCTGATGATTTGTCAATTATCAGAGTTGTTGATAACATTTTTTCGATTTAAAAACAGAAAAATGCAAGTAAAAATACCAATATCACACCAAATAGAAACCCCAAGATTCCTATTGAGAATTCCCAACGAAACAGATATTCCGTTCGTATTTTCTGCGACAAGATTCGAGGGATTTAATGATGGAATGGTCTGGAACGCACCTGAAAAAATAGAAGATTTGCACGAACCTCTACGAAATAATACCAAAGCATGGGAAGCAGGTAAAGGATACGCTTTCACCATCACAGAAAAAGAGGAAAGTAAGCCCCTCGGTAGAATTTCCATCAGAAAA
>JAHDEO010000369.1 GCA_020628725.1 Saprospiraceae bacterium | reverse complement strand
AATTTTGGGCGAAGTTAGCTATTTTTTCTTGAACTTCGGGAGGGATTTCGCCATGTTCCAACCAACCGTGAAGATGACCGCCATACTTCATATTCAAATACACCGCAGTCCCCTCAAAAGGCACGGCAAAATCTGCCGGCACATCGTCATCCGAACCACAGGAAATGGAATATAAAGTCTTGCCTTTCAATGCCCTACCTAAGTCTTTTCGAATCGTCACCAGGTCGGTCATGCGGTCAAAAAAGGTTTTGAGTATAGCACTCATCGAATACCAATACACAGGTGTAGCGAAAACGATTTGTTCGTGTTGAACCATACGTTCTGCAAGCGAAAGGAAATCATCGTCTGTATGGCGGTTGTCGTAGGTATAGTAGTTGATATTGTATTCATTGAGGTCGATAATGTCGTGCTTTTTATCCTGAAAAATAGTATCTACTAAATGTCTCGTATTGCCATTACTACGTGAACTGCCGAGTATAATAAGCGGTTGATTCATTGTGCAAATTTACAAAATAAAAACGCTCATTTAAACAGCAGTCTAATGAGCGTGATAATTTGATTTTCGGAATTTCACCCTAAAAGAGTATATTTCCCATCTGATAAGTAGCGAGACAAAAACATCTGACCATGTATCGCACAAAGCCCAACAACAACATTTTACTGCAAAAAGTCTTCTGGCGAAATCTATGAAATAATGAAGCAATCAAGTAGTAATTATGACCCAACCCTTCCGGGTGAAGGACATAATAATTATAAATGGTTTTGAGTTTATTGACGTATTTGAAGCAGTAGGAGAGTGTAATTAAAACTACAAAAGGCAGTTCTCAAATTAAATGAGAACTGCCCAAATTAATTCACATAACAAAATAGTAAAAATATGAAAAGCAAAATATTAATTATTTTGAGTTTTTTTGGAGGAATGCTTATAATTCTTAAATCTTGCAGCCCCAAGCCCTCTACATCTAACTACTCAGTTTTAGTTTCGGAAAAAGAAATAGATGAATTTGTATTAAACTGGATGAAAACTAACCATAAATCATTTGACTGGATACACGCACCTGACAACATACTTTATAGTGCGTTGATGCATAGTGACTCTACATTGAGTATAAATTACTTTATAGATGCTGCAAAAGATAGAGGAAAGTTTTATAGCCAGAGTAGAGAAATGCCGATAGAGTGGATAGAAGAAGGAGACAAAATAATTGAATATGTTTTAGAAAAAGAAAAATTATTCAGAAAAAACACTTCGATAACTAAGAGAGATTTGCTCATTCCTAGTAGAGGTAGAGAATTAGCGGTGATTAAGATCAAAATATCCGATCCTTCAATTATAACAGGATTACGTAAAAATTATTATGTACATTTAGGAACATATTACATACCCCCTTCCTTGAGATAAAGAATACATTCCTCACCCCAGCAAAAACTCCAAATCCTCCTGTTTGAATCATCTAAACATACCCTTCAAATGAAAAACGCCCATTAAACAGCAGTCTAATGAGCGTGATAATTTGATTTTCAGAATCTCTCCTACTCCTTCAACTCTACAATAGCGCGAATATTCCAATTGATATTTAAAGCACCGCCTGTACGTTGTACCAAAGGAATCCAATTACCGTCAGTTGAGTCATAAAGCCAATCACCATTGACCACTGCCGGACCATCGTCGCAACCGACTGTTCTTTGAGCACCATTTTGAGTGTATCGCACTCCTATCCAAAGGTCTTCTGCATCCAATACCAAAGGCTCAGGAAGCACGTGCGTATTGAAAGTCCGCGTATTAAGCGAGTTGACTATATTGCCGGTACTGTAGACTTCGTTAGCAGGTACATTGCCGCTGGCTGAGGTATACACAAATAATTCGCATGAAGCAGGCGCATCATAGATATAAAACTCAATTTCAATGAGTTCGTCACCTATGTAGTTTGCCATTTGCGTAGCGGGGAAGCGCGTTGCAGACTCGAATACACGCTGACCGGGCAATTCAGGTGCAATAACATTCGAGCCATCGTGATTTAGTGTAATCGTACCATCTTCTGTATCGTCAGGCTGGCAGCTCATACTCAGCACAGATACTATTAGGAAGAAAAATGCAACACGAAAAAATGAAGTGTTTGAAATTGTTGAGAACATAATTAATGATTTGTTTTGTTTGTGAATCGAAAAAACGCTCTTTTGATACATATTTGCAATAATCATACCTATTTAATGAGTGAATGAATGAATTTTGAATGAGTGAATGTGTATCTTGCAGCATTCATTTACCGGATAATCCAAGTCATAAATCCCCAACTCAACAACTATTGACTACGGACTATCGACTATCGACTAAAAAAATGGCAAGTGCATTAAAAAATCTCTCAGAATACGACGAAAAAAATCTCGCCTCAGCAGAAGAAATGAACTTTAGCATCGTAGTGGCGGACTGGAATTCAGACATCACACATGCATTGTACGAGGGCGCGTATGATACGCTCGTGAAGCATGGTGCAAAACCCGAAAATATCCATACACTCCAAGTACCGGGTTCGTTTGAATTGCCAATGGGCGCGAGGCTTTCGATTAAGCGTGACAAACCCGATGCAGTCATCTGTTTGGGCTGTGTCATTAAGGGAGAAACCTCTCATAATGAGTACATTAACAGTGCTGTGTCTTCTGCATTGATGCAGCTTTCTTTGATGACAAATATTCCTTGCATCTTTGGTCTATTGACGCCCAACGACCACCAACAAGCAAAAGACCGTGCAGGTGGCAAACACGGAAATAAAGGCGTAGAAGCTGCCGTTACCGCGATTCGCATGGTGGATTTGGATAAGGAAATTTCAAAACCTAAAGTCAAAATTGGGTACTGATTATTTAGAGGTTAGACCATTTCATTGTCAGAACGTTTTACTGTCAGAAGTCAGAAAAATTGTATTCTTTGACAAGGCAGTCTGACCTCTGACTTCTAAAATTAAATAATGAAATTAACGACGATTAATACAGGCTTTTTTAAGTTGGATGGTGGGGCGATGTTTGGTGTTGTACCAAAAACAATGTGGAAAAAATTGAATCCGCCGGATGAAGATAATTTATGTCAGTGGTCGATGCGTTGCTTGCTCGTGGAGACAGGCGATCGAAAGATTTTGATTGACACAGGCATGGGTGATAAGCAAGGTGAGAAATTTCGCAGTCACTTTCATCCTCATGGGGAAGATACATTGGTGGGGTCGATTCGGAATGCAGGGCTTTCGCCGGAAGAAATTACGGATGTATTTGCGACACATTTTCATTTTGACCATGTTGGTGGTGCAGTCAAAAAGGATGAAAAAGGGAATTTCGTCCCCACGTTTCCTGATGCAACGTATTGGACCAATCAAGCGCATTACGATTGGGCGTATACGCCTAATGCGCGTGAACGAGCGTCTTTTTTACAGGAAAATTTTGTCCCGTTAAAAGATGCTAATCGTTTAAAAATGATTGATATAGAACAAGATGTAGAATTTCTGCCCGGCTTCAATGTTCGATTCGTCTATGGTCATACAGAGGCGATGATGTTGCCGAAAATTAAGGTAGGTGATAAGACAGTGGTGTTCTGCGCTGACTTGTTTCCTTCTGCGGGACATATTCGTTTGCCTTACATCAAATCTTACGATATGCGACCTTTGGAGACATTAAAAGAGAAGGAAATTATACATGAAGAAGCTCTTGAAAATAATTACATTTTATTTTTCGGACACGACCCCGTTCATGAATGTGCTACGTTGAAACGCAGTGATAGGGGAAGAATTGTGTTGGATAAAGCGATGACTTTGGTGGAGGCTTTAGCTGATTAAAATCTAACACATTTCAAACAAATAAAGATGAACCCAATTATCGTTTACATATTAGTGACCACTATTTTTGTTATTATCGGAAATACAGTTGGTTTATTATTGGCGCGACATTATGGTATAGGAGTCGTGAGGTTTACGGTTTGGCTAAAAGTAGGCTTCAACTTACTAAAAAAACAAGTCGGTGACACTGAATTTACTTTAGGATGGATACCGATAGGAGGTCATCTGGAATTTGACCGTGTTTATCTATTTGAGCATGAGATGATAGAACCTAAACCTTTCATAGATAAGCCTGTTCATCAACAACTTATAACCTTTAGTGCAGGTATTTTATCGACTTTCACGCTAGGATTATTGGGATATTATCTCATAGGCTCTACAAAATTATCAAGTGTTATATCGCTATTTTTTTTCCTTCTATTATCCTGCTCTGGGGTCTATTACACATCCAAGTTTCTCGCCTACCGAATTAAGAATAAAAATATATACAATTGGCTTGTAACAATAATTTATTTACTTGTTTTTGCCTTGTATTTTCTGTATTTACAAGAAGTTGTACCCGTACTTGACACGCTTTTGGACATATTTAGAGGTAATATAAAATTAAGTGATTATACCAACTCGCCCATTAAAACACTTTTTCTACCTATGCTGGCTTTCACAGGCATACTCTTTTCTGTCATCAATTTCTTACCCTTCGATTTCCGTTTTGGAGGATTGTTTATCAACAGATTAAAAGCCATGTATGGTGGTTATTACCCCACAAATGTAGAAGAATCAAGTACAGTAATATCTTTAATTACCCTTGCCACTTATTTCGCTATCTTTGCTTTCGCACTTTATCAAATTCTCAGTTAGTCTCTTCATCAAAAACTCCATCAAAATCACTACATTTGCACCCGCAAAACAAATAACAATCGAACCATCAAGCAATTGAACAATGACAACTTTTGACCTGAAACTCAACTTTTGCCAAATTTGTGCAAGAGTTCGTGAGTAAGGTACTATGTAAAGTTCAAGTTTAAGAACAAGTTCAAACTCAAATTTAAGCCTCCTTCGGAAGGATAAACCAACATCGCAAATTTATCGACAACATGTTGGTTTCAAAAAATTACTAAGTGCCTAAGCATCAGAAGGCTCAGATTGAAATTCTACGCCATTGGGCAGATAGGGTAATTCTACGTCAGGATTTACTCCATAATTTTTGTTTAATGCTTTCATGAATAATGAATAAAACCCTTCGTGTCTCAATGAGGCAATGTCTCTATGCGGCACCATGCTTTCCAAAAATCCATGTTCATAGAAGGTCGTCAGAAAATCTTTATTTTTTGTGATGACGTGTATGGGCGTTTCCAGTCCGTGTTTTTCTTTGGTGATAAAAGGTGGTTGGTGGTCGCCAAAAAGAATATACAGGGCGTTATCATTATTTTGCTTTTCGATGAAATCTGTGATAAATTCGAGTTGGTATTTTGCACATTGAAAATACTTTTCTTCTCTATTGATATTTTGGTTTTGTGTTTCGTGGAGGTCGAGATTAGGGTTGTTCAATTCCTCCCAATTTTCAACGACTTTGGTAGGAGAATGATAGGGAATATGTGAATTGAGCGTACAAAAAAACAAAGACTGTGGTCCGTCATTTTCTTGCATCATAGCATTGGCTTTGTGAATGGAGAATTGGTCGGGCGGACAAGGTCCGATTTTGAAGAAAAGTTGTGCTTTTCCTTGATAATCAATACTTTCCCAATCAAAAAAATTATCTGAGGCAAAATTCTTTTTGATGACATCCCAATCAATATCAATGTCATAGCCTCCAATTGGGCACAATAAATGATTTTTATACCCTTGCCGTTTCAAAAAGTGAAGCACTGACTCATAAGCATGAAAGTTCTTACTTTGCATAAACATCAAGTCGTATAATTCATTGCCGGAAATATGGATGCCATAGATAAAAGTAGTGTAACTCAACCACGAACCACCCGCCAAAATAGACGCCGTAGAAAGGGAAGATGCCACACCATAGCCCTTCGCTGATAGCTGCTCTTGGGCTTGCTCATAAATGAGTTGTATCCGTTGGTCGTATTCCGTTTTTTTGAGCAAAACAGAACCATAAGACTCCACACAGAAAAAATATATGTCCGGCTTTTCTTTCAGGTCTACGTCTTTGTATAAGTTGTAATTTTCAAAATATTCTTCTCCTTTAAAAAATAAAAAATCAAATTGCTTGGAGACTTTAATGTTTTTATAAAGACAATAAATCGGACTCAAAACAGGTCTGTAAATCAGGAGCTTATAACGATAAGTTGATATATTGCGAAGCCCTAAAAACGAAAACACAATAAATCCTCCAACCAACAAGAACAAGGGGCTATGAAGTTCCAACAACACAACGGATACCCTAAAAACAATCCACCCCAGCAAACCTATAACCAAGACGGCAGCCAAGTAAACCAAATATTTTGCTTTCCCGGCTATCATCAAGCCTACATTCAACAATGAGATATCACTTCTCAATATAGGTCTGCGCCGAAAAACATACAATATGATACCCATGTAAATGACATATATCCATGAGAAAGTCCCTACCAATGTCAAGACACTGATAGCCAATATATTTTTTATGTAGAATATTTTAAATAACAATAATGGCAACGCATAATCTACAACCACCCGAAAGGGGTCGGATTTTACTCTCCACATCAATATTACCCCTATTTTGCCACGTAATGTTGCTGTATTTCTATCGGTTTTGTAAAAATTAAACGGGTTAGGGTCGTTCCTGATATTCAATAGATAAAATACAGAAAATATAAGTATATTAAAAGCAAAAAATATTAGCCAAAAAATCATGAAGTTGTGGATTGATAGTACGGACAAGAATGTCCGTGTTACGTTTTTCGATAATGTAAAATTTTGTAGCTTATCTCCCCTCTCGCATACAATAAATCCAAGTAAATGCCCCCTCTGAATATTTGATACACGTTCAGCGATGCTTTCCCTTTTAACCAAGATCCAAGCGTTAATAGGAATAACTTGCAATAAAGCCGAACCGTTCTTTTAGGCGTCATGTAAGCAGTCATATCTTGCCATTCAATGGCTTGTGCATCAAGCATCTTTAGATAATCCGCTTCTCTAAAAGCATCTGTTAATGACCAGTCTTTAATGTAATTTTGTGCATTTGAATTTAGTTTTTCGAGATGATAAAAATCTTCGACAATGATGAGTTGTCCATTGGGTTTTAAGGCATTTTTCAGAACTTGAAGCGTGTGATTGAGGTCAAGGCTATGTTTGAGCGATTCCACTGCAATGATGGCATCATATTCATTTTCCATGTCATCGAAGGACTGAACTTCAAAGCCCACACGATGTTGAAGTTTGGCTTGTTGAGCATTCGTTTTTGCCTGTTCTATTTCGGAAGGGCTTAGGCTGATTCCTGTGATGGTGATGTCATGTTGTTGAGCCAAAAGCATCGTTCCGAATCCTACGCCACAGCCTGCGTCCAATACTTTCGCCCCCTTTGGGAATATATATTTTTGAGACAACCAATCATAAATATCCCTATGTTCGGGCAAGACCAATTTTTTATGAATTGGATATGCGCCTTTATTCCCTTCAAGTTGGAATAAATTTTCGTAGATTTTTGTGATGGCGGTATTGCTCATTTTAAAAACACTGTACCGACGACTTTAGCCGTCGCATGGTATACTCGACGGCTAAAGTCGTCGGTACAGTGTGCTTATTTTT
>JAHDEO010000368.1 GCA_020628725.1 Saprospiraceae bacterium | reverse complement strand
TTTCCCCATAATTGACCAGCTTGGTCAAAAATCCTGCTACGCTTCTTCCCATAATAGTTTTTGAAAAGGTTCGGATAATTTATGGAAGACTCTATTCATATTTTCGTTCACATTTTCAATATCTACTAATCCATTATCATTACGTTCTGCTAAATAATAATTTGTAAATCGCTCAATATTATACTCTTTGCTATAGTATCGCAAGGCTTCTATCAAATACGGACTATGCGAAGTCAATAAGACTGGAATCTCATGCTTGACCAATAGACATAGTACTTTTGCATACTCGACTTGCCATTTGGGGTGGAGGTGTGTTTCGGGTTCATCTATGATGAGAAGGGAGCGATTGTTGAGTATTTCAGCTAATAATAATAGTTGGATGATGCCGAAGGATTTTATGCCTGAAGCTGTGTTCACAGAACGAACTTGCATTTTTTTACCATTTTTTCCTTCTTTGGAAAAGATAAAATCTTGCTTTCCTTCATTGAATCTCCAATCACCTTGAATAAGTTGCTTAATTTTACTTCTAACCTCTGTTTGAATGTCATTAAAGTCAAAAGGTAATACTACCGAATTAGTCATTTTATTGATCAAATCTTTTATATGAAGCATGATAATGGGTTGAGAAGATACACCCCCATTATTACTCGTCATTTCAAATACCGTTTGACTCTGGCTTAATGGTCTAAATAATTGTAGGATATTAGGAGAATCAATGAGTGTAACATCTTCAAATGGGATGATGTCATCATGAATTTTAAAATTACTAACTCTGTTTCTATTTGCTCGGATTTCAAATAGTTTGTTTTCTCCTTCATTAAAAGTAATAGTTGTTCTTAATTGTTGATATTTAGGAGAAAAATCACCATAAAATTCTGCATTTAATGCTTTCCCAAGTGCTTTCCTTCTCACTTCTGACTTATCTTCTTTTCTTCTTACTGCAACTTTTATATCATTCAAAAATTCTAATAGTTCATTTTTATTGTAAGGAGCATTTTTCACTGTTAACATTCTTTGAATAGCAGCATCTTTTTTTTCAAATAGTGCATCAAGTCTATCTTCCTCCTGCGGGCTTAATAATTGGTTTGTTATAAATTGATTTAGTTCCCTTGCAAATTTAGTGGGGTGAAATTCATTCATGTCTGTGGGCATTAATTTACCATTTCGTCTTATTTTAGTGTAAAAATCTTTTGTTGAATCATAAATATTCCTGCCTTTCCCCACTTCCAAGTCCTGCTCATACCTCGAAATCGCCTTAATCACCGCAAACACCAATTTCCCCACCGTACTTTTACCGGTATCATTTTCACCGGCGATCACGGTCAGCCCGTCGAACTTCACGTCCGCATTTTCTATGGCTCCGAAATTTCTGATTTGTAAATCCATGAGTGATTAAGTTAGGGACAAGTCGCGACTTGTCCGTACAAAAATTAACCATCAACCGTTTGTCGTTCAGTGTTTGCCTCTACGGTTTCTGTTGTTCGTGTCACGATTTCCTTACACAATTCCAGATAATCTTCTGCGCCGTTACTATTTCGACTGTATACAAAAATATCTTGTCGTGCGGCAGGAGCTTCGGCAAGTGCAACGGTATCACGGATGTATGTTTTAAATACCTTATCCCCAAAATGCTTTTGGATAGTACTGACCACATCGCGATTAAGTACCTTACGCGCATCATACATTGTGGGTATGACACCACCGATTTCGAGCTTTTTATTCAACCGAAAACGTACTTTATCTATGACTTGCTTGAGTTTGACCAAGCCTTGCATTGCCAAAAATTCCGTTTGCAAAGGAATTAAGACATAACGGCTGGAAGTCAACGAGTTAAGTGTCAATAAACCCAATGAAGGCGGACAATCAATAATAATATAATCGTAATCTTCCATCAAAGGGTCGAGCAATTCACGAAGGATAAATTCACGCCCCGCTTCATTGACGAGTTCCATTTCTGCGCCTGATAAATCCAGCGTAGACGGCACCACATCCATATTATTCTTCACCTCCACAGGCGCAAGGTCTGCCTCTCCGCGCAATGCCTCATACATGCTTGAAGGTTGGCGTCCAATACCCAATGAAAGCGTCAAATTCGCTTGCGGGTCAAGATCCAATAACAACACTCGCTTACCCAATTCGACCAAGCCCGCACCAATATTAATAGCAGAAGTTGTCTTACCGACGCCTCCTTTATGATTCAATAATGAAATGACAATTGCCATGTTTTGTGATTGGTGATTAGTGACTGGTGATTAGTTAATTCGTGATTCGACATTCAAATTAACTAATTACCAATCACTAATCACGGCATGAAAAATTCAACTACAAAGGTAATCGTTTTATCTGATAATTAGCACATTAGCAATTAGCATTTTTTTATTTTACTGAAAAACAATAATTTAAAACGAATCACAGATTACTAATTCACTAATCACAAAAACTACCCCATCGTATAATTCGGCTTCAATTCTCCTACAGCCTCTTCTGCATAGAAATTATTGATGTATTCGATAACTTCATCAATGTCGTCTGTAACGAGGAAAAGGTCAAGGTCTTTCTCACTAATATTGCCGTGTGCTTCGAGTAGGGTGTGACGTATCCAATCTTCCATGCCCGACCAAAATTCTACACCCATCAAAACAACAGGTACACGGTCTATTTTGCCTGTTTGAATAAGTGTGAGCACTTCAAAAAGTTCATCCATCGTCCCAAAACCACCCGGCATTGTGACAAATGCTTGTGCATATTTGACAAACATCACTTTACGGATAAAAAAGTAGTTGTGATTGAGGTTTTTGTCAATATCAATAAATGGATTGTGGCTCTGTTCGAAGGGTAATTCGATATTCAGTCCTACTGATGTACCGCCTGCAAGGTGTGCACCTTTGTTACCTGCTTCCATGATACCCGGTCCGCCTCCGGTGATGACACCGTAGCCTTCCTGTACGAGTCGCTTGGCAACATCCACCGCTAGTTCGTAGTACTTCGTACCCGGCTTGGTACGCGCCGATCCGAAGATAGATATGCAAGGTTCTATTCTATTCATTCGCTCAAATCCTTCTACGAATTCGGCGATTACTTTAAACATTGTCCAAGAGTTCTCTCCCTTGATTTCGCTCCATTTCTTTTGTGGTTTGGCTGGAACGGTCATTTGTTCTTCACTCATAAATTATTATTCTCTTAAAAAGTGAGTAAAACTCATTTACTCATTCAATTTTATACAAAAACAAGGCATATTAAGGCTTTATTTCGTTAAGTGCAAGATATTTAGCGATTTAGTGATGACAAAACACAATTATGGATATACTTCCGGAGTAGCAAAATTTCATAATTGATATTTTTTTTGCAAAAAACGATGTGTTTTTTTAGCTCTAAATTATTTTTTTTTGAAATGAATTATAGCATAAACATTTGATTATTATCACTTTGCGAAGTATTGACATAAGAAAATAATCGTTTAAAATATCGTTTAAATCATTTTTATTTCAGCACGGTAAAAATTATTTATATAAATTTGAAATCTCAGAAATAAAGTCTTTATGATGGAGGGTGTAAGGGAGGCGATTATTTTATAATCAACCTCCCTTCTTTTTTTCAACTTCCTTCTCACCAAAAAGGTAAAACGAGATATTTAGAAGCTATATAGAAAACGGATTTGCAGTGCTGCAAATCCGTTTTTATTTTGATAGAATGTAGAGGTTTGTCCTCTTTTCTAAATAATACCTAATTGACGTCCGACCTTAGCATAAGTGTCAATCACGTAATCCAAATGTTCATCTTCGTGTGAAGCCATGAAACTATTTCGCATCATTGCTTTGTTTGGCGGCGTAGCCGGCGAAACGAATACATTCACAAAAATACCTGCATCATAAAGCCCTTTCCAAAGTTCAAATGCTTTCGTATCATCTCCGATAATCACTGCAACAATAGCTGTACGTCCGGGCAAGACATAATAGCCAAGTTCGGTCAAACCTTTTCGGACTTTATTGGCATTATAAGCCAATTTATCTACCAATTCGGGTTCGCGCTTAAGCACACGAAGAGCCGCTAAAGCCGAAGCCACCGAAGCAGGTGTAGGCGAAGCACTAAATATCAAAGCAGGTGAGTGATGTTTGAGGTAATTGATAACGCGTTCCTCGCCAACAACAAAACCACCAATCGAAGCAAGTGTCTTACTAAACGTACACATTGTGAGGTCTACATCCACGTCGAATTCGCTGGCAGTACCGCGTCCGCCTTTACCGATGACTCCAAAAGCGTGTGCATCATCCACCAGAATTTGCGCGTTGTATTTTTCTGCCAAAGCTTTGGCTTCACCCATGTGAGCGATGCTTCCAAAAGCACTAAAGACGCCATCCGTAACGATGAGTTTATTGCTATCTCCGGCTTGTTGTAGGCGACGTTCCAAGTCCTCCATATCATTGTGTTTGTAACGTAACACATTGACATTCATAGCTCCACGCGCTTGCAGATTACCCGACACAATACTGGCGTGATTATCTTTATCGGAGATAATGTAATCACCTCTACCAACCAAAGGTGTAATCACCCCTTGCCCGGTTTGATAGCCCGTACTAAACAGCAATGCAGCTTCTTTTCCCATAAAAGTTGCCAGTTCTGCCTCCAATTCTTCGTGCAAATCAATCGTACCCGTCAGGTAGCGCGAGCCTGAGCAACTTGACCCGTATTTTTCGAGTGCGCGTATCGCGGCTTCTTTTACTTCGGGATGCGTCGTCAATCCCAAGTAATTATTCGAGCCTGCCATCACGACAGGTCTACCCTCCATCTGTACAACCGGTCCTTCGCTTTCCTGTATCGGACGAAAATAAGGGTAAATACCTGCTGCCTTAACATCGTCAGCACGCGTAAACTCGTAACATTTGCGGAATAGTCCTCTAACTTCTGTGGTGGATTCAATGTTCTGCATTATCTTGTGAATTCTAATGAATAATGAGTGAATTTTGAATGAGTAGATGAGTAAATGACGAAATGAGTAAATAAAGGACATTTACTCATCTATTCATTTTATCATTTACTCATTTTTCAAAGGGTAATATATTTAGTTCCTATTATTTGTTTTATGTAATCATAATTTCTGTAAAAATGTCGGAAAAAATCGAAAATATGCCCGTAGCGGTTGTCACAGGTGCGAATGGTTTTGTGGGGAGTCATTTGGTGGAGCTTTTATTGAGTGAAGGATATCGGGTGAAATGTATTATTCGAAAAACCAGTAATTTACGCTGGATAAAAGATTTGAATGTGGAGTTTCATGATTGTGGTCTGACGGATGTGGATGCACTGAAGACAGTGTTTAAGGATGTCAATTATATCTTCCATATTGCAGGTGTGGTAGCTGCCAAAAAGCCTGAATTATTTTATAACGGAAATGTAGAAACCACCCGAAATGTACTCGAAGCTGCAAAAGGGAATCCCAACATCCGAAAAATCGTCATGACGAGTAGCCTTGCGGCAAGCAGACCTACTGTAAAAGGAACACCCGTTACGGAAGAGATGCCCTCCGCCCCTGTCAGCACCTACGGCAGAAGCAAAGTGGAGCAAGAGCAATTGGCGAAGACTTATATGAATGAGTTGCCGATTACGCTGATACGTCCGCCTGTGGTGTATGGTCCGCGTGATACGGAGGTTTTACTATTATTCAAAACGCTCCAAAAACGCCTGATGGCGCAGGTGGGTTTTATGGAAAAATATTTGAGTTTGGTGTATGTGGATGACCTTGTAAATGGAATGCTACTCGCTGCCACTTCCGATAAAGCGGTGGGAGAGACCTACTTTCTCGGTTCGGCACAAGCTGAATATGCTTACTCTGAATTGAGTTTGCAAATAGCAGATTTATTAGGTGTGAAACCGTTTAAAA
The DNA here is from genome assembly GCA_020628725.1 of Saprospiraceae bacterium. GTDB lineage: Bacteria > Bacteroidota > Bacteroidia > Chitinophagales > Saprospiraceae > JAHDEO01. Next base: position 1,707 of record JAHDEO010000368.1, on the reverse strand, counting down.
TTCGCTTGCCACATGGACTGGTATATGTGGTGGGTGGGATTTCGCAGTTTTTTGGAAAATTTGGTAAAAAGCCACCCACGCTGAATTTTGAAAAAGCTCGTGAAATGACGCGTGATTCGTGGTCGTGCAGTTCGGAGAAAGCAATGCGGGAATTTGGCTACGCACCTGCTATGCCATTAAAAGAAGGATTGAAACGAACGATTAAATGGTATCGAGAGCAGAAATGGTTATAAACGGTAGACGGCTGACGGTGAACGGTATAATTCGTTTTTAACGCGAAACAAATGAATGATAATTTTATTAAGACGAACCTCATAATTTTCTCAATTGCATTATTTTTCTCCTCTTGCGGTAGCGTCAAAGATTTCAACTCTTACGATAATCAAGTACCAGAAACCATTGGGCAATATCTTAATGAAGGGAAACATTTCGATGAGGATATTTTCCTGAATGAAGCCACCAAAACATCCACCCATTTCTGCCCAAAATTAAGCGAACCTTACTGGGTAATTCCCTCCGAAGGATTAGCTTCCGACATTAACATCCAAAAATCAAATAATAACGTTTCCATTACCATTCACCATCAAAAAATATATCTCGCTTTCCGAACCGGACCAACACATTTTGCCTCTCGTAAAACGGGTGTATACGTCATTTCAAGTGAGGATGGTAAACGTTGGCAAAAAGAATTATCCCTATTTTTCGGAAAAGATGTGAGAGAACCATTTTTAATTCCTATCAATGGCGAACTACACTTTTATTTCTTCACCGCCGGAGTGAAAATGACTGCATTTGAACCACAAAGTATTTCTCATTATGTGTTGAATGAGGATGAAAAATGGGAGGAAATGGAGAATGTATTGGGCAAGGGAGAGGTACATTGGAGCATGAAAAAGAGAAACGGAAAGATATACATGACCAGTTACGAAGGCGCTCATTATCAATTAAAAGGACCATCCAATGTATCGTTCTATTTCAAACAAACCACAAATGGCACAGACTTTTTCCCAAAGGAGGATAGTGCGAGCGTATATTTAGGTGGTGTTTCGGAATGTGCATTTGAATTTGATTATGAGGGGAATCTGTGGGCAGTTACTCGCTTGGAAGATGGCGATGAAACGGGCTTTGGTTCGCATGTTGTTTTTGCTGATAAAGATAGTTTATTTGAATGGGAATTCCCCAAAACGGCGGATATACGATGCTTTATGTCTCCGAAAATGTTTAATCACAACGATGAACTTTATTTGGTAGCAAGAAAGCAACTTGGCAAAAAACCTTTTGGAAAAACCAATCGAAATAAATCTCTCAAAAAACAACGTATACGCAATTGGGTCGGCTATTCATTATCCGCAAAAACAACTGCATTATACAAAATCAATAAAGCAGAAAGAAAGGTAGAATGGCTGATGGATTTGCCCGGAGTTGGTGATACGGCTTTCCCATCGATACAACGCTTGGATGAGAACAGATTTTTGATAGCCAATTATTCGTCGCCTGTTAATCGCAGAAAGAGAAGAAGTTGGTTGAGTGGGCAATTGGGTAAGACGGGGATTTATTTGCAGGTTATTGAATTTGTGACTTGTAATCAAGAGAAAAGTAAATGAGACGAATTAACGCTGCTCATTTACTTGCTCTCGCTGGTATGGCGGTATCCAAGTTTTTTGTTGCATAATCGCCTTCACTTCATCGTAAGAAAGTGGGTAAAAA
>JAHDEO010000367.1:4337-7588 GCA_020628725.1 Saprospiraceae bacterium | reverse complement strand
ACGCGTGAGGAAATTCCATTATTTTCAAACCATAATACCTTATCCTCTCCATTCACATCGCCATCCAAATTGAAATCTGTAACGCGGTAGTAATCGAAAATACCATTATCTTCTACCCAAATAGATTTATCATTTCCAGTCACATCAAAACTCGGAAAATCAGACTGGTCGCCATCGCCTGCGTACATACACCATACGCCCGATGTAAGTAGTTTTTGACCGTAACTCGTCACATCACGGTAACTGTCCGAAGCACGGAAGTCATGTGTGAGAGAATATTCATTAATCGGTATCAAATCAGGAGACATCACACCGATATGATTACGGTGTTCGATGACTACATAGACACTTTCCAAACCTATTGTCGCAGACAAAGCGCACCTATCAGGGAAGCTGATAGCACCATCTTTGTGTAGTAAAGCTGCCGTTCTTGATATTTCGGTATCACTTGGTACATCTTCACGAAATGATACCAATACCCAATCTACTATATCAGCAGAATAGTCGGCATCCGTAAAGTTTACACCTTCTTGTCCTGTATAATTCCACGGAGCAATATAGTAAGGCTGTCCTGCCGGAGTCGGCGGCTGATTGCCTGCCGGTGTTTGTCCGGGCAAGATACTTCGACCTGTGTTGAGTTCGGTTGTCATTTCCTCCGTCACAGGATCGTATGCCCCTTCGAGATGTACATGCAAATCAAGAGCAATACAATTTGGCTCAGAAACCAATATTAATGTAGTAGTATCACAGAGTGCCGGTGTGCCATTATCACAAACTTGATATGCTAAAGTCTCCGTTCCTACAAAACTCGAATCGGGCGTATAGGACGCATAACCACTTGGGAAAATATAGATTTCTCCCGTCACATCAACACCACTAATATACGAAACTCCCAAAAGGTCATTATCTATATCTGTATCGTTTTCTATGATGTTGTACAAAATGCGTTCGCCGGATTTTGTACTAATTGTATCGGGCATCCCAACAGGTGCGTCATTTACCGGATCAACAGTAACATAGACGGCAGCAGCATTACAAAGAGGTTCTTCGGTTTCACTAACGACCTCGTAGTTTACAAAAAGCTGAGGTGCTACCGATGCACCGCCTTCGTATGTCTCGGCAGTACGTGTACCACTACCTTCTATGAGTAATAAAACCGCATTGCCTGACTGCCACGCCGACTGATTGACCACTTCCTGAATGACTGCACTAATATCTGTACTATTATAAGTATTACTCGCTGTCCATGCAGGAATATTGTTCCATGAAGAAGAAGCAATCGTACGCGCTTTATTGCTAAGTGCTCCATTCACGCCGGAGATGGGACTGGCATTAGCTGTGAGTGCTGCATCAATACTCAATGAAGTACTTTGGCTGTTACTCTCATCTGCTGTAAACCGAATATAAGCCGAGGTAATCACTGCTCCCTGTGGAATACCAACATTTGTATAACGCAGACCGATTGTATTGTACAATTCACCGTTATCATCCATCATATCCAAATCTCCACTCCCGACATTGATTACTCCGGTGGAAAGCTCTTCTACATCATCACTACCAGAAGCGATTTGTCCTGCAAAATTAAATGGAGTGGCACTTGGAATATTTTCTGTACAAGCCTCATAAACAAATACATCAACACCATTAAAGTCGTCATTTGGCGTATAAACAAATGTACCGTCATCACTCAGTGTAACCGTACCGTCGTCGGGCATGGATATTGGGGTAGTGTTTACCGAAATGCTTGAGTTGGTAGGATATTCATCATTTTCAATTACGCTGCCTGACAAAACGTTGTCTTCATTTACATTAAAATTATCATTGTACAATAAAAAACCTGTACTACATCCTTCTCCCTCTCCAATAAGCACTGCATCACTGACGGCCACTCCACACGGTGTGGTTACTTCGCAGGTGTATGTTCCCGGAGAGGTCACTGTAATGGTACTGGCAGTCGCGCCATTTGACCACATATAAGCACTACCTGTACGTGGTACAGAAAGTTGCGTAGGCTCGCCCTCACAAATAGTAGTCGGTCCGTTGATGGAGATAGAAGTCGTCGGTGTTACATCGGAGGGGTCAGTTTGTTTGGTGAGTGTAATAGGCGCAACCACGACATTGTCATCGTCGTTTTCCTCCAATAAAACATTATTCGGGTCAACTTCTACGACAAGCATGTAGTCGCCATTGCATGTTCCATTGGGAATATTGACAAACATTCCATCAAGATTGTAGTAGTAAATATCTGTCCATCCCGCACTAATACCCTGATTGGTTGTACCACAAGAATAGCTACCACCGCCCAAGCCATAATTTGGCGCATCTGTCGTGAGTGTATTATCATTATCGTCTCGGCAATGTCCATCATAATATTGACAGCTACCGTAATCCATCAAGCAGAAACCAAGTTTTGAACCTTCACCTACAATCGGCCACTCCAAAGGGTCGGGTTCGTTTGGGTCGGGAATACGAAGGGTGTAGATGCCCCATTCGTCGAAATGCGAGTGATTGTGTGTCGGATGGTAGGTCATCGTACCTGCCCAACGGTCAATATAACTCATGTTATTGCCCTCTTTTTTATAAATTCGTTGTTGAACGAGCTGCTTGGGCGTACTCCCGTCAGGACAAACGGTGATATTACTATTCCATAGTGTATCCGTACCACATACAAAATTGTTGGTCGCAATCACACGCAGTGGTCCATGTCCCACATTGGGTGTAGAAACAGATACACGCAATACGCCCGGATATTCGGGATTTACATTCGGGTCAGCGAGTACGTCGTAGGCAATTTTGATATTTGGTAAGAGTAGGCAGTCCGTGCTTCCATCTTCACAGACGCAGCCTGTGGCGTCGTTGACTGTACAAGGCTGGGCATAGATAAATGCCGGAATTGCTATTAGTAGAATAGCGAGTAGATAAACTCTCATGTTCGATTATTTTGATATTGGTAAATAATTCAAGTTGCGATGAATCGCAGCCTTGAAAACTTCCAAATCCCAAAATCCAACAATATTATGCATAGAAAACACATTTACATCGGAATTTGGTACTTGGATTTTGGAATTTACAAGTTGATAGCAACTTGCGTAAATTGGTAAAATTTCTACCACTTAAGACGCAGTAAAGATATGTATGACACAGTTTTTTTATGTCAATTTAATCAGACATTCTTACGGTTTTAAAACAACAGTTAATTTCAATTTATCGAAATAATAGACCAAGCTGTAAAACAGTAAGTTTTATTCTGA
>JAHDEO010000367.1:0-4327 GCA_020628725.1 Saprospiraceae bacterium | reverse complement strand
ATAATAAATTATTTTTCAATATGTTGTGAAGATAAATTATTTTCAATTCATTCAACTTCCTTACTGATACAAATCATTATTTAGACATATGAATCCATCAATTAACAAGTACTTTCTTAATAATTTTTTGTTGTCCGAAAAATAGTTCTAAAAAGTAAATGCCGGAGGGCAGATTATCTACAGGAATCGTTTCAGAATCTAATACATTTTCATTCTCATACCACATATTTCCCGAAACATCGTACATACGTATGCGGGCATGTACAGGCGTGTATAAGTGAATAAAATCAACTGCGGGATTCGGATAGAGTTGAATATTTGGCAGGTCAGCAGCGGGTTGATTTGCGGTTGGAAAATCGGGCCGAAAACGAATTAATCCGCCAAAATCTGTCGAAATCCAGAGAATGCTATCGCCTTCGACATGGAAGCTGCGAATGGTGTTGGTCGTCAGCGGGGAATTATCTGTGTTGTAGGTCGTCCATTCGCCGAAAGTGCAGATACCCGCCGGGGCTGTTCCGAGGTATATCGTTCCGCGCAATTCAGCGATGGCACTGATGCTATTATCACATATCAGTGAATTGAGTGTGATAAAGGCTGTTGCATTGGCATTCGTATCGAGAATATTCAAGCCACCTGCCGGACAGGCGAGCAATTTATTTTGTTGTTCATCAATGTAAATATCCAAAATTGTATTGTCGGTCAAAAGGGTATTGTCCGCAGTGTATATCGTCATTGTGGTATCTTGTAGATGTGCGACACCGCCATTAATCGTGCCTATCCAAAGGTCGTTATTTTCATCTACGGCAAGAGTCGGAACATTACTGGAAATGAGGTTGGAATTGCCCATATTGTATACTTTCCAATCTGTGCCATCAAAGCGATGCAAACCGCCTGATGTACCAATCCAAAGTACTGTATCAGCATCCATCGCCAGTGTGCGGATGTAGTTATCTTCAAGCCCTGAGTTGGTAATGTCGTATATCGTCCAGTTTGTACTATCAAATTTTGCCAAGCCGCCAATGAAGGTACCTACCCATAAATCGCCATGCTCATCCAAGAGTAAAGACCGAACGGAGTTGTGCGGTAAATCGGAATTGTCAGTACGATAGGTTGTCCAGTTTTGTCCGTCGAAGTAGCCGAGTCCATAGTCTGTACCTATCCAGAGATTGCCTTGTTCATCAGAGAGGGTGCAGAAAACATTATTGTAGGGCAGCCCCGAATTGTCGGTGTTGTAGATGGTCCATGATTCTTGGGCTTGCATTTGACAGAAAGCGCAACAGAAAATGATTAGTAGCGATGAAAGACGAACGACGCATAATGAGTATTTTTTTTTATTTTCCATAATTAAAATAAGTGCATATATAGGATGGCTCAAGTTATTCCTTATTTTTTACTAATCAAAACAAACGTAATGTACAAAAAGGGTTTTCTTATAAAACGTGTTTTCCTCCCCCTACCCCCCCTCCAAAGGGGGACATATTATTTTGAAAATCAACCGACTCTCCCCCTTTGGAGGAGGCTGAGGGAGGAAAACAGTAGATTTTCTATTTAATTGATTATCAGCAAATTATTTCTTTATAAGAAAACCCTTAATGTACAAACCGAAATCGTCGCGACCTGAACAAAAAAGGGTTTAGCAGAATACTGCTAAACCCCTTATTTTCAAATCCAACTTGTATATAAAGCGATTCGTAGATCGCATCATATCTATTATTTCGGTACTCTGGAAGAGATACCGTTGTTTTCAAACCAGAGGGCTTTGTCTTGTCCGTTGACATCACCATCTAAGTTGAAATCTGTATTGAGATAATTGTCGAAGATACCGTTATCGTCTACCCAAATGGATTTATCTTGTCCATTGATGTCAAAACTAACTATATCAGCTATTTGATTGCCATCTCCTGAATACATTGCCCACTCACCTGTCGGAAGTTGTTTTTGTCCGAAACTCGTGATGTCGCGGTAGCTATCAGAGGTACGGAAATCGTAGGTCAATGTACCCCCGACAATTTCGACTTTTTCCGGTGTCATGATACCCATATGGTTACGGTGTTCGAGAACGATGTATACAGAATCTATACCCTGAATCGCCTCAAAACCACATCTGTCCGGTAAGGTAATACTACCATCTTGGTGAATAATTCCGGCAGTTTGTGCTATTTCAGTACTTTTGCCTACATCCGTTCTGAAAGAAAGCAATACCCAGTCTACCATGTCAGGAACGTAGTCTGCATCTGTCCAAGTCGCGCCTTCTGTACCTGTATAATTCCACGGTGTAGTATTGTATGGTTGCCCCGCAGGAGTTGCCACAGCGAGATTACTGACCGGAGTTTGTCCCGGCAAGAGTCCGCGTGTAACATTGAGGGTATTTCTCATTTCAAATGTATTCGGGTCGTATGCACCTTCCATCCACGCGAATACTTGTACATTGATACAATCCAATTCAACAACTATCGTCACTTCTGCAATGGTACATTCAGCAGGAGTACCGTCGTCACAAACTTCGTAGGTGAAAGTAACTGTACCTGTAAAGCCCGGTTCCGGCGTGTAATCAATATCTCCATTTGGCTGGATATTGAGCGTACCATTTGTAGGTGATGACGCCGGCGAAGTATCTACTGTAAGTCCATCATTTTCCGGATCACTATCATTGTCTAAAACGTTGGTTTCTAATGTTGTATTGGCTGTCATATAGAAAACATCTGCCGCAGCTTCCGGCGCATCGTTGACATTGATTACTGTGATACTCACTGTGGCTGTATCACATAATGCGGGGCTTCCATTATCACAAACTTCGTATTCAAATGTATCTGTACCTACAAAATCAGGATCAGGTGTGTAAGAGTATAATCCACTTGCAAGAATAAATGCATCTCCATTAGCCGGTCCTGTAACGAATGTCGTGGTAGCCACCAAGTTGTCATCATCTACATTGATGTCATTGGTGATAACATTGCCTGATATAGAAACTTCTTCGTCGGTTGTTTTTACATCATCTACGGCGATAGGTGCATCATTGACTGCAATTACATTGATATTGACCGTTGCAGTAGTACATTTAACGGGTGTACCGTCGTCGCAAACCTCATAGGTAAAAGTATCGAATCCGTAAAAATCAGCATTTGGCGTATAGTCAAATGTACCATTGGCATACAATGTAAGCGTACCCGATGTAGGTGGTGTAACCGGAGCTGATGTCACTGCCAAGTTATCATTATCTGCATCAGTATCATTTGTTAATACAGAACTTGATAGCGGTGTATCTTCATCAATATTATAAATATCAAGTATAGCTACCGGTGCATCATTGACCGAATCAACATTAATCGTCACAATTGCTGTGCTACATTCAGCGGATGGCGTACCATTATCACAAACCTCATATTCAAAAGTATCTGTACCATTGAAATTTGTATTTGGTGTGTAGGTGTAACTACCATCAGCATTGAGCGTCAGGCTACCATTTTCAGGTGCTGTAACAGGTGTTGTGTTGACAGTAAGTATATCATTTTCCATATCGCTGTCATTCGGAAGTACGTTACCATTGACTGCGTTATCTTCGTCTGTTTCTATTGTATCATCTATTGCTACAGGAGCATCATTGACAGGCGTTACATTGATTTCAATGATAGATGCCGAGCAAATTTGATTACCTGTTTGATTGATTACGGTAGAATCTATTGATTCGTAATTGACAAATAGTTTTGGTGCACTTGCCGGACTTCCTTCATAACTTTCGGCAGTCCGCGTTCCTGTTCCCTCCAATATGAATGTCATCGCATTACCATCTGCCCAGTCACCTCTATTTACCAATTCCTGAACAACCGGACTAATATCCGCGCTATTGTAGATATTTCCAACAGTCCATGCCTCAGGGCTCCATGAGATACTTGCGCTTGTACGTGCCTTTGAGCTAATGCTGTATGCTGTAGTAGCAAATGTCGGTGCATTAGCTGTGTTTTCTGCGGTAATCGTAATATCTGTGGCAACAGACTGTGATTCATCAGCTCCAAATTGTAGATAGGCACTTGTGATTGTTGCCTGTGGAGGTATACTTACATTTGCCATACGAATACCTACGGATGTGTATATAACCGGATTATCTACCAACAAATCAAGGTCTGTACTTCCAATAACGACAACACCATCATTCTGTTCTTCCACATCATTATTACCGTTATCAACTTGCGCTTCAAAAGTTTTTGCAGAAGTGTAAACTATCGTATCCGAAACAACCGTACCGCTACATACTTCATATGCAAATTGGTCAGGACCATAATAATCTGCATTCGGCTCATACTCAAAGGTACCATCAGGATTTAAGGTC
>JAHDEO010000366.1 GCA_020628725.1 Saprospiraceae bacterium | reverse complement strand
TAATTGGGTTCGCGCTTGTAGGCATTCACCCATACATACACGGATGCGGGGAGTTGCTCTCTCAAAATAGTGGCATATTCAAAGTGTTCCCTTTTACCGACGATGCCTACGCTAAATGAGATATTTAGTTTAAATAATGTCTCGCATTTTTCCAGAAATTTCTCAACACTCACCTCTGTTGGATGAAAAGTCGTCCAAAGTGCGAATGTGTCTTTATTCACATTTTTCAACCAAGTCAAGCCGCAAGATATATTCGTCTGAATCGCTACTTTTTCTACCTGTGGAAGATGGCTGAGTTGCGCCAAATTTCCCTGATAATACCGCCGAATCAACGCTTCACCCCACGGCGTAAACAGAATCCCAATTGGACGCGATTGCCGTGCCACCCAAGCCGTAAATTTTTCAAGACAAGCCCTATCATGCGCCAATTCTGCACGCGTATTTTTCTTTTTGGCAAAAGGACAATACTTGCAATCATAATTGCAGCTTTCAAGCGGACCGCGATAGAGGATATTCAGCCTTTTTGGGGACTCAATGAGTGAATTATCGAATGAGTGAATGAGTGAATTTTTCATCGTTGTTTGGGCAATTTGATTTAAAAGAAAGTTCAAAAATAAATTAAAAATATTGTCGTATTAAAACCATTCGCTCATTGCAATTCGTATTCGCTCATGAGGTTTAGAATTTGGTCAGAAAACAAAGCCGGTCCGATAAAATCTTCCATTTCCATCCCCGCCTCGTTGAGTCGTATGATAGAGCCGTTTTGCATGAGCCAACCTTGCTCAAATAAATCCATAATTATCGAAATGGACTCGATTTTTTGGTTAAAATATTGTTCAAATAATTCGCTATCCAAACTACCGCCGTCTATTAGCGACTTTATCAAAAAACGTCTGATTCGCTCTGCTTCATCTAAGTAAATGCCGTAGGTAATTTGCTCAAAATCAGCGGACTGTTTAGTGCTATACGTTTCAATGATGGATTGTATCGCTTTTCGACTGACTGCGTAATGTGTACTATAATGCAACGTCTTGGTATACGACCTCGCACCTGCTCCAATGCCAATCATTCCATCAACGACAGAATTGTGAAGTGTCTCCACATGTCCAATTTTCGACTTCCTAAAACAGCGCATAGAAACCTGTTCGTAGCCTTCATTTTTCAAAAAATCCCGACCTATTCTATACAACATTAGTCGATGGTCTTCTTGTTGGTGGTTCATCTTTTCGAGACCTGTTAATGCGCGGGTGTAAAGCGGATACAAATACACTTCTACAGGGTCAAATTCCAGTGTTTTTTGAAGGGAATAAAGCCATGATTTTTTCGTTTGTCCGTGAATGCCATAAATCAAATCAATATTGATTTCAGGAATCGTCGAATTGGAAAGCTGGCTTAGGGCTTGGTGTGCTAATTCGGGTGTTTGAGGGCGTCCGAGTAATTTGGTTTCCTGTTCTATCCACGATTGGATGCCTATACTCACGCGGTTGATGCCGTAGGACTCTATCAAGGCGATTTTTTCAGGAGAAATGGATTTTGGAGAAGCCTCGATACTACCGTATTTTTGATTCGTATCAACACCTAAATCATCTCTGAAAATGGAAAGCATTTTCGCAAAATCATCTGCTTCTAAAAAAGTAGGCGTGCCACCGCCAATGGCGTAAGTCTCAAATTGAATAGAAGGGAGTGATGTGTGATAGGTTTGCGCTTCTCTTTGCAGCGCATCTAAGTAAGTATCAATACCGTTTTTAGGATTTGAAACGGTAAATAAATTACAAAACCCACATCGCATTTCACAAAAAGGCAAATGTAGGTAAGCAGACAAACGGGTTTTATCCTCCTTGCTCCAAGCCGTTTGAAGAGAAATTGGAGTGAGAAGTTCACGATATGCCTGTTTGTGGGGATAGCTGTATGCGTATTGTTCGTAGATGTTATCTTTAGGTTGCATATTGCAAATGTAATCTAAAATATTAAAAATCGCAAAAGCGTAACCAAAAAAATTAAATTTTTAACATGTCGTTATTTTTTAATATTACTAAAATGTAGTTGGCTCTAAAATTGCATGTCACGGAAATGACAAAATTAGACATTACATTTTTCCGTTTTGCATCCTATTTGGATATTTGAACGTCTTCTAAAGCAAGCTATTTTTTACTCCCACCCGATGCCATTGACTACCCCTCGCCCATTTGCTTGAAAATCCACTCATTATCAATGCCTTATATTTTTTAGATTTAAATAAAACATCTACTTACATGAACAAATAATAACTTCGCAATTTTGAAGAAATTATTTGTTAGCCACTGAGTAAATATTTATTGAAAGACTACTACACAATGAAGCTAACTGCCTACATTCTTACGTTATTTTTTTTTCTCATCAACAGTTTTGCATATGCACAATTAGACCTCGACTTTGAGACTGACAGAGGTTTTTATGACGCGCCTTTCCAACTCGTACTGACGACGAATGACCCCGGTGCATTCATCCGTTACACGACCAACGGTACTGCTCCTACCACTACAACAGGCACACTGTATAGCGGACCTATCAATATAAGTACAACATCTCATATCCGTGCTATGGCGTATAGTGGAGTGGATACCACAAAGGTGCTGACACATACCTACATCTTTTTGGATGATGTCGTCAATCAGCCCAGTACAGTTACAGGTTATCCGACTACTGGTTTTGAGTTCGATACCAGTATAAAAGGTAATCCAACCTACGCAAATCAACTCAGAGACGCCCTCACACAAGTAGGCACTATTTCGATAGTGATGGATTTACAACAGTTGGATACGGTACACAATCAAACTATTGCATCGGGTGAGAGCTATGAAATGCCCGCTTCGATGGAGTTGTTGTATCCAAATGGTGAAGCACATCAGGAAAATTGTGGCTTCGAACGATTTGGAGGTAGTAGCTTTAATAATCCCAAGAGAAATTTCCGACTAAGTTTCAAATCTATTTACGGAGCATCAAAACTGGAATATCCTATCTTCGGAAAAGAAGTCAATAATAATTTTGACCAAATCGCCCTTAGAGCAGGACATGCAGGTTGCATCAATCGAGAAGGAACATCACTCCATACCGGCGAAAGCAACGACCTTGCAGACCAAGTCGTCAGAGATTTGCAAATTGATATGCAGCCGGATGGTGTTGGTGTGGCGGGAAATTTTATGCACTTGTATATCAACGGCATCTATTGGGGCGTGTATAATGCAACAGAAAGACCCGTAGCAGGATGGGCAAAAAAATACTATGGTGGCAGTAAAGACGATTGGGATGTCATCAAAACAAAAGCTGCTTTGGCAGGAAATGCAACGGCATGGAATACATTGAACAACATTGCCAATAATCAAGATTTATCTATCCCATCAAACTACAATCAAATACAAGATTACATTGATATAGAACAATTTATTGATTACGTAATTGTCACCAACTACGCCCCTCACTCTGACAATCACTCTTCGGGTAAAAACTCATACCTCAACATGAACCGAACCGATAATACCGGATTCAAATTTTGGATATGGGATAGCGAACCGGCATTGGATTATTACTGGACGCTCGGTTGGGCGAAAGACCATGTAGGACATCGTGCCTATGACAATATTTTTAATGCCCTAAGAAATAATTCTGACTTCCTCACCAAAGTCGGTGACCAGATGGAATGTCACTGCTTTAATGACGGTGTATTGACTCCGAATAATACGATAGATGCTTACATGGATGTATATAACTCCACCGATATAGCCATGATAGCCGAAGCCGCAAGATGGGCAACAAGTTCTGCCTATCAAGGCTTCGTTGACGCTAAAAATAGAATTACAGGCAGCTACATGCCTGTTCGCACAAATGAAACTATTACCAACTATCGAAATGCCGGTTTGTATCCCAATATTGACGCCGTTCAATTCAGTCAACACGGCGGCGCGGTTGCCTCAGGCTATCAACTCTCCCTCTCCAATCCCAATGGCGCAGGTACGATTTACTACACCACAGATGGTAGTGACCCACGCGCTTCGGGCGGTAGTATTTCAGGGGCGGCGCAGGTCTATTCGGGTAATATTTCATTGCCGGATGGCGTCACCGAAATCAAAGCGCGAGTGAGAATCAACGGCAATTGGTCTGCCATGTGTCCGCGTCGTTTTTACACCAATATTGATTATAGTGGTTTGGTGATTAATGAAATCATGTATCACGCAGATGATACGTGTAGTGTATTTTTTGATGAATTGGATTATATTGAAATTTATAATAACGGTACAAAAAACATCAATCTGTCAGATACTAAATTTTCCTGTGGTATCAACTATAAATTTGACATCAATGCCCAAATCGCTCCCGGCGATTACCTCATTTTAGCAGAAAATAAAGACACCTTCAACCTCCATTACGGCTTCATGCCGCATGGTGAATATCTCGGCGGACTCAGCAATGACGGCGAAACACTCGTCTATGAAGATTTCGCAGGAAATATCATCGACTCCCTCACTTATAATGACAAAAATCCCTGGGACGAAGCCGCCGACGGTAAAGGTCCATCCCTCGAATTACGCGACCCGTCGCTTGATAATTCCGAGCCTTTAAATTGGTTTCGCTCCGATAATTTGTGCGGTTCTCCGGGACAGCAAAACGGACGGCTTTGCGCAAATGCCGCCACACCAATTGTCATTAATGAAATCAATTACAACCCTGTAACCACACCAAATACAGGTGATTGGGTAGAATTATACAATCCGAATGCAAGCGCGATAGATATTTCTAATTGGGAATTTTATGATAAAAAAAAAAAATACGTCATTCCTTCGGGAACAACATTGCAGCCGGATGATTATTTAATTCTCGCGGAAGATGTGGCTTTATTTGCTACCGCATTTCCTCATTTAACGGCAGGACAATATATCGGTAATCTCGGCTTCAATTTGAGTAACGGCGGTGAGCGTCTTTCCTTATTTGACAATAATAAATGTCTCTCTGATTATGTCGTGTATAATGATAAAATTCCTTGGGACACCATCCCCGATGGTAACGGACCGAGCCTCTCACTCATCACACCAAATTCTGACAATACACTCCCGCAATCATGGGAAGCCTCATCAAATCTCAACTCCGCCTACGGCACGCCCGGGCGCGAAAACACACCTTGCCCCGAACTTGCGCTCGAAATTCCGTCATTGATTTGTACAGATGCTCCAGCCACCTTGACGGTAGACAATACCTATAATGACATGGCATTCAATTGGTTTTTGTCCGGTGCTTCACCTTCCAATTCGACGGTAAATTCTGCCACCACAACATGGAATAATAGCGGTACATACAATATCCAATTAATCACCAATTATTTTGAGTGTTCAAAGGTTTACTTTGAAAGCGTAACGGTGCAGGATTGTAATACCATTCCCGATATCGTAGATGATGCTTTTTCTATAAATGAAGATATTGTTTTATCAAATAATGTATTAAATAACGACAGTGACCCCGACAATGACAATCTCACCGTCAATACCACACCTCAAACGAATGTCACAAATGGCACATTAATCCTAAACCCCGACGGTACATTTGATTATACGCCCAATCCGAATTTTTATGGCACGGATAGCTTCACTTACGAAGTTTGTGATGATGCCACTGTGGGGAGTACCACGACTACGCCGGGTAGTTTTACAGGGCAAGTCACATCAAGCGCAGATGATGTAGAAGAACTTGTAAGCGGTCTGATTGAAACCACAAGTAGTGACTTAGATATTATGGAAGATAGCCCTGAGTTTTTTGCGGCTATCGGCATTCGGATTACAGGAATAGCGGTGCCGCAAGGTGCGACGGTAACAGGCGCGTATTTAGAATTTGTGGCAGATGAAGCGCAAAGCGTAGCAACTTCACTAAGCATTAGCGCAGAAGCAATCGGAAACGCAGCAGCCATTCCGACAACTGCCTATGCCGTCACTTCAAAAACGAAAACAGCAGCCTCGGCTTCATGGTCAAATCTTCCTGCATGGACGATAGGTGATGTGCATCAAAGCGCAGACATTAGCTCCGTCATTCAAGAAATTATCAATCGCGGAGATTGGGCAAGTGGCAATGCGATGACTTTCATCATCGAGGGAACGGGGCGACGAACTGCCGAATCTTTTGACGGTACGGCTCCGCCGAAATTGGTAGTCAATTATGAAGTGGAATCAAATGGTGGTCAGGTAGATGTGTCGCTTTGTGATGTGGCTACGGTGAATATCACGGTTGCCTCCGTAAATGATGCGCCAACTGCCGTAAATGATGCCATAAGCACCACAGAAGATACGCCTTTGAATGATAATGTTGCCACCAATGACAGCGATGTAGAAACCGCCAATTTGACCGTCAATACTACGCCAATATCGAATGTTTCAAATGGTACATTGACCCTCAATTCAAATGGCGCATACACCTATACACCCAACGCAAATTTCTCCGGTACAGATAGTTTTACCTATGAAATATGTGATGATGGCAATCCGGTTTTATGCACACCCGCGACGGTAACGATAACGGTGGATGCCATCAATGATGCGCCTGTTGCTCAAATTGATTTTCACCAAATACAAGAAGATGCAGTTGTTTCAGGTGATGTATTGGCGAATGACAGTGATATTGAAAATCACACATTGACGGTGACGACAACGCCCGTTTCAAATGTCAGTAACGGCACACTGACACTCAATGCCGATGGTACATTCACCTATACACCCAATGCTAACTTTTCCGGTTTTGATTCATTCACTTATGAAGTTTGCGATAATGGCTCTCCCGTCGAATGTAGCACCGCAACGGTCAATATCAATATCATCGGAGAAAATGACGCGCCAACTGCCCTAAACGATACGGAAACGACTGCAGAAGAAGCATCATTTACCAATAATGTCACCACAAATGACAGCGATATAGAAGGTGATAATTTAACGGTAAATATCACCCCAATTACCCCGCCTCAAAATGGTACTTTAGTACTTTTGGCGAGTGGTTTTTACACCTACACACCCAATCTTGATTTTTACGGTACAGATACTTTTGAATACGAAATTTGTGACAATGGAACCCCCCTAATGTGCGATACCGCAAGTGTGACGATTGATGTGACTCCTGTTAATGACGCGCCTATTCCCGCGCCGGATACGCTGTATATGCTTGCCAATTCCACGATTCAAGACAATGTTCTTTTGAATGATTCTGATATAGAAAATGACAACCTCACAGCGATGATAATTCCGATGGCAGCTCCCTCAAATGGCAATGTTATCATTCAACCAAATGGCAATATTGACTACACACCCAATCCAAATTATGTGGGTACAGATAGCTTTACTTATGAAGTGTGCGACGATGGTTCCCCTTCCATGTGTAATACTGAAACGGTCCTTATCATCATTGAGCCGGACTGCGTAGATATTGAGTTGTATGCTTGGTTGGAAGGAGCTTATGACTCGACACTCGGCGAGATGCGTACCACGCTTGTTACCACCAGAAAATTATTGCCCGGACAAACGCCCACAAGTGGCTTGGCTACGCCCACACCCGCCGGACAACCTTACAGCATTGCTCCATGGAACTATGCAGGAACAGAAGGCGCAGG
>JAHDEO010000365.1 GCA_020628725.1 Saprospiraceae bacterium | reverse complement strand
CTTTTGTGGCTCTATCATTGACAGACCACAGACTGACCAGAATATTGTCCGCTCCGGCAAATTTGAAAGCACGTCGCAAACCAAATACGCCTTCGGTATTATGGATGCTGCCCAAGCCCGTATCACAAGCCGACTCAAATGAGCGAAATACGTTATTAGTGGTAAAATATAGGTTTAAAAATACACATTTTACCACCAATCAATTTTTATTTCTGGTAAAATCTATATAAATTTACCTACATTTTACCATTAATAAAATAAAATCACGATGTCAGATGAATTATTCGGCAGGAAAAACGAGATAGCTATTCTACGGGAAGCCCTTCAGTCCAACAGGGCTGAAATGGTATCGGTCATCGGCAGAAGAAGGGTCGGCAAGACCTTTTTGATAGAAACCATATATCAAAAACACATCATATTTAAAGTGACGGGTATCCAACACGCCAAGCGCAAAGAACAACTCCGCAACTTCGTCATTCAACTCAACGAATACTCCGCCGACAGCTTCCCGATGGCAGCTCCGCAGGATTGGTTGGATGCTTTTCACTTGCTCACCAAATTTTTGAATACGCAATCAAGTGATAAAAAAAACGTGGTGTTTTTAGATGAATTACCCTGGCTCGCTACTCACAAATCAGGTTTCTTGAAGGGCTTGAGTTGGTTTTGGAACAGTTGGGCAGTCAATCAAAATATTGTGGTCGTGATATGTGGTTCGGCGGCTTCATGGATGATTCAAAAGGTCGTCAATCATCGTGGCGGTCTGCACAATCGCATCACCAAACGTATTCATCTACAAGCATTTACACTAAAAGAAACAGAAGAATATCTGACCGGCAACAATATCCGTTTTGACCGTTACCAACTCATCCAACTCTACATGGCGATGGGCGGTATTCCTCATTATCTCAAAGAAATCAGACACGGCGACAGTGCCGCACAAAATATCAACCGGATTTGTTTTTCACCAACGGGTTTGTTGCGTGATGAGTTTTCGCGCCTTTATGTTTCCTTGTTCAATCATGCCGAAAGGCACATTGCCGTTATCAAAGCATTGGCAAATAAACAACAGGGCTTGCCCCGCGAACAGATTATCGCAGATGCCAAATTGCCGCCCGGCAGTTCGGTATCGCGGATATTGGAGGAGTTGTTGGCTTCGGGTTTTATTTCGGTCTATCGTCCGTTTGGAAAAAAGAAAAAAGGGAAATTATATCGGCTGACGGATGAGTATTCGCTGTTTTACCTCAATTTTATCGAAGGCAAAGCACACGAAGGCGACGACATCTGGAACTTATTGAGCCAGACACCGATATACAAAACATGGAGTGGTTATACCTTTGAAAATATTTGTCTCAAACACATCGCCCCGATAAAAAAAGCACTCGGTATTTCGGGTATTTATTCGCTGTCCGGCTCATTTTACAAAAAAGGAACAGCACAAGAAAAAGGCGCACAAATTGACCTCCTCATTGACCGCAACGACCATGTGATTAATCTCTTTGAAGCCAAATTTTATAACGAACCCTACACGATTACAAAAGATTATGCCACAAAATTACGCGAAAAAATGAGCGTTTTTCGCAGCACGACCAAAACGAAAAAGCAATTATTTTGGGTGTTCATTTCCACTTTTGGTATAAATGAAAATCAGCATAGCGGCGGTGTCATTGCCAAATCTTTGACAATGGATGATTTGTTTGAAGATTAATTTTCCACCTGTCACCAGACAAATCTTGAGGGCATTACTCCACCAAAATA
This sequence comes from Saprospiraceae bacterium, assembly GCA_020628725.1. Taxonomy (GTDB): domain Bacteria; phylum Bacteroidota; class Bacteroidia; order Chitinophagales; family Saprospiraceae; genus JAHDEO01. Next base: position 5,900 of record JAHDEO010000365.1, on the reverse strand, counting down.
AACCCCGCCCAAAATCGTGGGTTGGGATTTTTCTTCCGTATATCCGCTTTTGCGTTACGGAGTGCGACAGCCGGAGATTGCTCTTTTTTCAGGAGATTTCTGTAAAATCGTATCATTAATTCTTTTGTGGCTCTATCATTGACAGACCACAGACTGACCAGAATATTGTCCGCTCCAGCAAATTTGAAAGCACGTTGCAAACCGAATACGCCTTCAGTATTATGGATGCTGCCCAAGCCCGTATCACAAGCCGACAAAACCACCAAATCCGTGTCCTGCAAATCCAAATTAGCCACCTCCAGAGCCGTCAGAATACCGTATCCAAGCACCATTTTTGGCAAAGCCCTTCGTCTGCCGACTTTCACTACCTCCACCCACCGACTCGCCTTGCATTTTTGGATATGTAAGGCGAGTTTTTGAATAAATGCTTCTCTGATGAGAACTCCTCTCCTATTCAGCGAACACCTCACTGCTAAAAAAGAAAAAGCAGTGGGAATAAAAAAGGCTGCCGGAATCCCGACAGCCCAAAACATCATGCAGTTTTCATTAGTTTCATACAACTAATCCCAGAATGGCTCACAATTAAAATAATTCTGAAAAAACCATAAATCGTCGTAAGTGTCCTCATAATCAAATTGATAATCATAGTCATGGTCAACATAACATCTTCTATCATTTGGCACATAGATATATCGGCTTCCATACTCAATTTCACACATATTATGAATGCCCATAATTGAAGCCCAGTCGTATATTCTAAGTGGCTCGTCGTCCAAAGAAGGGTCAAGGACGTACCATGTAAAATCTGAATTCGAGAACACTATCGGCGCAATGTGATACGCCCACTTTTGTGGGCATCCGGGTATATCCAACCCTTGTTGAGAATAAACCATAAGTTTCAAACACCATTTATCGTAATCTTCCTCCAGTATTTCTTTCATTCTATGTGCGCGAGCAAAGCACCCGTCAAGTTTGTATGGAAAGGAAATACAACCATATTCGTCGGTATTTTCGTCGTAATCACAAGATTCGGACACGATATTATCAAAAGCATCCTTGACCGTTTCATAATCATCAAAAATAAGGCGAGAGGATTTTTCTGCGCCCATATCCTGATTCAAGTGATTGATGTCAATTTGAATATTATCATTAATTATGCTCTCTATTTCTATCTTAAATGTTGGAGAATCTACCGAACTTGGTTTGTTCCAAATATGACCGCGTTTCTCCTGCCATTCTGCCACTTCTTTATTGGTGGCAGGCTCTACATTAACTATCTTATCCGTTTCAGCTATCGTTATTCGCAAGGGAGTAGGAACTTTATCTTTGTTGGCACTTTCTATCAATTCGATAAAGTTTTCGGATTTAGAACCGTCCATTTCAATTCTGTACATAAGGGCTCTTCTACCAACACCTATTCGGTATTCTTTGGATTCATCGTTTGTGGAAAGTAATTCAACGTTATCAACAACAATTTCCAAATTGGAAGTAAAAGGATAGTCAACTACATCTGTATTAGTGGTCTCACTTTGGGATATTGCAGTAAGAGCTTGCTGTTCGCAGCCGATAAAAAGGGAAGCCAATAATATAATTGAAAACATTATTGGTAAATAGTTAAGAATTTTGTTTTTCATAATAAATTATTTTAACATTATGGATGAAAAATGTAAACATCCGCAATGAGCAAAAAAACAATCAAAAGGGCATGGAATTAGTAGAGGTTATAAAACCGTATTTTTAAAAAAATGCACATTATTTTTGTCATAAATGTCAGATAAACAGCATGTTGCACAAGGAGAAAACAAGTATAGGAATGAAAAATAAATCTGATTTTTTTAACACAATTGCACTCCAAAAATACCAAGAGGCTGTTCGTCATATTAAAACTGTCGAATCGAGGGGAAGGCGGGAAGAATATCCCGGATATATCCAAGCCTCGAATCTTCTGGATGAACTTTACATCTACGAAAAATTAAAGTGGTATTGTAGTGAGTTGAGCTACCGTAGAATTCGGCATAAAGAAGGGCTTGACCATAATTTAGAAGATTTCCGATTTATGAGTCATATTTTTGAGGTGATTGACGATAGCTCAACGATATTCGACAACTATGGGGTCTCCATATTCAACGAAATACGGAAAATTCAGGAACATCAATTGGAGGGTATTTCAGTACCTATTGCTAAAATACAAATTATCAATAATCTCGTCCTAAAGTCGATTGATATATTAGGAGTTGGCGATGTCATAAGGGCGTTATCCATATTATCAGGAGTATCTATAACAGAACTTAACAAAGGCAATCTTGACTTTGCTAAACTTTTCATACACATAAATCATGAAATCATTCACTATAGCTTTCAGCAGAAAAAAAGGTTTAAACTTCCACCCGGAGTGTACAAAAATATTGTTACTGTGATGATAAATATTCAAGACGAGAATTTTTATAAAGAAGTCAAAAACGAATTGCTTGAATCTAATTATAATAAAAGGGCTAATGACAAATTTGAATGGGTCATACGATTTATCAAAACATACAAATCATTTCTCTCAAAGAAAGATGCAGAAATATACTACAACTACTGCATGGGATACACTCATTTCTCAAAAAAAGAATATCAGTCTGCACATGAACATCTAAAATCCTTAAAACGAAAAAGAGGAATGTTTATCAACACTAGTGTGAAGGTATTGCATCTAAAAGTCTTGTATGAGGGTTACATTAATGAACTAGACCGCTATATACAGTCTGTCAAGAATATCGAAAAGATATTTGAGTCATATAGGAAGTTACTCGCCGACGAAGAGAGGAAAAAGCACATGAGTTATCAAATAGAGTCCCATAAGAGTTTTATGAATAATTTTAAACTTTTATATAACTTTCAGCGAAACTATGATGATATGCGAGGCTACAAAACTAATAAAGAAGAAAAGCAAAAACGATACAGAGAGCTCAAGGAAATCTTTACAACACCATATTATTTTGATAAATGGTTAGTTCAGAAACTCGAGGAAATAAAATGAGGGAGGGGCAGCAAGCCCCTCCTGTAATTCAACAAATATCAACGAATAAAAATTTTAGTGTTTTGAGTAAAATCTTCGCTTCGTATAAGTACAATATAAATCCCAGTTGGTACACCCGATTGAATGTTATCTGTTCCGGTAGAAATAAATTGTCTAAAAATTTCCCTTCCGGTTAAGTCATATAAAATGAGTTCGAAAGGCTTTTCTAACCATTGTGGTATATCTATATTGAGCGTACCGGACACTTGTGACGTGGTAGAAATAACAGGCTTTTTTAACGCAGGAAGTCGGAGACTCCATGTTGCAGAAGCATCTACACGCAACCCTGAACCGGTGACTGACACCACACATTCAAAAGAATAGTATTCAGCAAAAGATGCATCTACTTCGATTACAACTGTTTCATTGTCTTCAATAATAGTATTACCGAATGTTCGCATCAGAACATCGTCTTGTTGGACAATATCCTTCTGTAAAACAGTGTAATTGATACTAAGCGGAACACCACTACGATTCGTAAAGGAAAACTCAACTTTATTTTGTAAAGTTCGCCCTTCAATTAATAAAATACTATTTTGTGCTAAAGCACAGCTCGCCCACATTAGGGCGATAGCAAATAAGACTGATAATCGTCTCATAATTGAAAAAATTATGAGACATGGCACCATGTCTCCAGTTAAAAAATCAATGTCAACTGTTGACAGTGCCAAGATGCAGCGCACAATTCGACACAAAAAATTTGTGCGGATTGTGCGGGAAAAAAATCAAATTTTATGATGCACGAAACTCGATTTAAACTGAAGATAGATATATATGAACGTTTGGCGAGAAAGGTATTGGAGAATACTGATAAAGCTGCGATGCTCTCAAATCTTAATAATGAATCTGTGAAAGCAATCGCCCCAATTATCGCAAAAGCGGTTAAAAATTTTGCTAATATTCATAAGGGTGAAACTGGTATAAAAGAAGTAAAACCAACAAATATCCGCTATGCTTTCATCTCTCGTGGAGAAAAGAGTAAGTACGACGGAATTGAGCTATGTGATGCTGACATGCTCATTAAATTTCTACTGGACGATACTAAAGCAACCCTTTACTCTTACATTAAGGCTAAACAAGATTCCGATTTACAAAAACATCTTGCGCCGTACTACAAAAACAGGGTTAAAATTAAAAACATCAATGACCTTTATGAAAAAAAGAGGACAGATGACAGCACAGATACCCGTAGCAAACTCCCAAACTTATCACCTGAAATTACGGATAAGTCTGACCTTGATGAGTTGAGCAACAATAATATTGAAGCGATAAATATAGTCGAGCGTGTTCCTTACATGGGAAAAACCGAGGAAGTGCATCTTAAAGATATTTACGTGCGGAGGGAAGTAGAAGGAAAGGTCATAGATGTACTTGACCGTCAGGAAGGGAATACTATTATTTTGGTGTCAGGACAAGCCGGAAATGGTAAAACCAGTCTATTGTGGTCAGTATATGGCGAATATAAAGAATCGGAGATTTATACTCCTTTATTCCTAAAATCATCGGACATCAAGCAACAGTCATTGACCATAAAAGGAGATATTGTCACAACCATTACACGTTTCGCAAAGCTAATTGAAAGGAAAGATAACAAGAAGTTACTACTGTTTATTGACACACTGGATTTACTTTTTCAAGAACAAAAATCGCTGGACTATATACAGTTACTTTTCAAAAAACTACGCGATAATGGGATTATTATTGTTTGTTCAAGCCGCGTGCAGGAAGGGGCTGTTATCAAAGGTAAAATCAATCTAATTTCATTTGAATTGAAACGCTATACCGAAGATGAACTTAAAGTTGCTATAGAAAGACATACTGGACGCTATGCGTTTATGTTCACCAATTACGACCCTCAAACAGAATATGACCGCATACAAAATCTGGTTGATAAAGGATTCCCCATAAGAGAGGTGTGTTACAATCCTTTAACATTCAGGATGTTGTATTCCATATATGCCCCTAATCAAATACACGGGGAAACTAACATTTTTGAGCTTTATAAAAATTTCTGGAGGCACCGTATCGAAAATGATATACGTCCCGGTGTAGACGACGTTCGTGAGCGTACCGAAGATGGAAGCAGCATATTCTATTCTGACCAATTAGATATGAGCAGGCCTGCTTTTCTGATAGCGTTGTTAATGATTAAGATAGGGAGTATTGAAGTTAAACGGGTAATGGCAGAAAGCCTTTTTACTAAGAAGCAGATACCTAAAGTTCGTATTAATGACTTAGTGAATCGCGGTATTTTGAGAGAATCTAATAAAGTGTTGAGTTTTTTTCATCAAACGTTTTTTGAGTTCTCTGTTGCCAAGGCTCTCGTCACCTCTGAGTTGGGTGCTGACTTATTCAAAAATAAAATAATCAAAACAACTAATAATTTATTTTTACTCCCAATATATGAGCAATTTTTGGCTCTTTCTCAATACGATTATTCATTAGCCCCGCATATCATTCTTGAACTGATACGACTCCTGAAAAGCGAGTACACAGCCGAACAATACTCAAGCCTGTATGCCTATACACTACTTGAAGAAATAAAAAAAGAGGACAGTAACCGTTACATGAAATTACTTGTCGAAAAGAACAACTGTATTCCGCGTTACTTTGAACTTTTACCCAATACACACAAAGGCAGAATAGAGGTTGTTTTTAATGAGTTATTTTATCTCAAATCATTAATCTCCAAGAATCATCTACCTGAATATTTTGATTTACTACATAGATTTGCAACATACCAACCGAAACACGTATATGATTTTATTGTCACTTCAAATATCTCCGACGTATTTCTTAAAGTAGAAAAAATTAGAAATGATAAATTGCTTCATTATGT
>JAHDEO010000364.1 GCA_020628725.1 Saprospiraceae bacterium | reverse complement strand
TTCGCCGACAACAAACAAAGCGGAATCCCTCCACCCACATGCACGTTCCCACCTAACGAGATGCAAAGCTCTATGAATTTTCCAGATTAATGTCACTTATTTTTTGGAGAAAAGGGACGAAAATAAATGTACTTACGTTTATTGAAAACCTTTACAGAAAGGTGCTTTCGTTGTAACTTTTCAATTGAACATATTTCATTGGAGTGAAAGCCCTCGAAAAATTTACTGCATAAAATTATCAATAACTTTAAACAAAATTATACATGAAAAAAGGAAAAGTATTCCTGCTCGTATTTGGCATTATACTATTAATTGGCGGTTCATTTTTATTCATCAATAAAGACAAATTTGTTTATGTAGGAAAAGTCGAATTAGTTGATATTGATTGTGATAAGAAAGGTGAAATGCTTGATGAAGTCTATGAAAGTGATATTCGGATAAGAAAACCAAATGTTCCATTAAAACAATTTGGAAAGGAAGACCATAGAAATAAAGAATGGGTAATCAGTATCATCGAAAAATGTGGTATGCCAACATTAAATGAAGTAAGCCAACAACAAATGGACGCCATTTGGCTTGGGATACAACATTCTAACAAAAAATACAGAAAAAAATATTTCCCACAAATTGAAAAAGCTGTCAAAAATGGTGATTTATCTAAGCACCAATACGCATTGATGAAAGACAGGGTTCTCATGGATGAAGGCAAACCTCAATTGTATGGTTCTCAAATAAAAAATGGGAAATTGTATAAATTGGCTTCACCGAATAAGGTCAACGAAAGAAGAAAAGAAATGGGTATGGGACCAATAGAAGGATATCTCAAAAGGAATTTCAACATAGACTATCAACCCAAATGATGAATCACCGAACATCCTCCCCAATCAATTCCACAGCAATCTTCGCCGATAACAAACAAAGCGGAATCCCACCGCCCGGATGCACGCTTCCGCCTACGAAGTAGAGTCCTTTTATCTGTCGTGAAAAATTCGGATGCCGCAGAAAAGCCGCCATTCGATTATCCGAACTCGTACCGTAAAGTGCGCCAAGATGTGAAGAGGTGCGTTCTTCGATGAGGCGTGGGTCGAGTATATGTTCGCAAGCGATCAAAGGACGAATATCGCGCCCTAAAATCCGACTCACTTTCTGAATGATATTTTCCCGCGCTTCGTTGATAATTTCGTCCCAATCCTGATCCACATTATGTGGCGTGTTGATCATCGTGAACCAATTTTCGCTGCCTTCGGGCGCATCATCGGGTGCGAATTTTTGGGTGATATTAATGTACACCGTCGGGTCGTCGTAGACTGTTTTGTGGTCGGTTAGGTGTTCAAATTCCAATTTATAATTATCGCTGAAAAAGATATTATGGACATCCAATTCGGGAAATTGCTCAGTCATTCCCCAATAAAAAATCAAGGCAGAAGTGGACTTGGGTTGGCGTAGCGTGCGTTCGGGGGCTTTTTCATTGGGCAGCAGTTTTTTGTAGGCATGAAAGACGTCCATATTACACACGATACGGTCGAAATTGTGTTGCCATTCGCCCACTTTCACACCGATAGCTTGTTTGTCGCTGACGATGATTTCGTTTACGGGCGTCTCCATTTGAAAGTGTACGCCCATAGATTTTGCCAACTCAAATAAGCTGTTTGTAATTTCAATCATCCCGCCTTCGGGATAAAATGCCCCGATGCCATGTTCGAAGTGCGGAATGATATTGAGCAAGCCGGGAGCTTTGTATGGACTGCTACCATTATAAGTAGCATAGCGATTGAAAAGTTGGACAAGATGCGGTTCTTTCAAGCGTCTTTTATTGACGGAGTTCATTGTGCTGAAAATGTCAAGACGCGGAATTTTGAAAATCGCCTTCAACACATCCCGTGTGAGCCATGTACTGCGTTTGTGTAGTGATTTATGGAGAAATGTAGACGCGGTAGCGCGATATTTATAACGACTGTCGGCGTAGGCGCGGACGATGGTTTTTTCTTTGATACCCAATTTTTCATGCGCCTCTGCCGCGAATTTAAAAACATCCGCATGGGCATTGAGTTGTACGCCGTCTTCCCAAAAATATTTGCATACAATCGGCAATTTTCCATAAGCAAATTTCCCTTCAATCGACTGCCCTGCCACCTCAAATAATTCCTCCACAAAATGCGGCATCGTAAACAAAGAAGGTCCTGCATCAAAGCGATAACCCTGCATCCGAATCTCCGAAAGCTTGCCGCCCGGATAATCATTCGCCTCAAATACCGTCACCTCATGCCCCGCCGCCGCCAAGCGTATCGAAGCCGCTATACCTGCAATGCCCGCGCCGATGATGCCTATTTCCATAGTTTGACGAGTTATGGAGTTGTTGTGTTGACGAGTTGATGTTTATGAGTGGTCGAAGATAAGTATTTTTCGTTAACACAACAACTCGTCAGCTCATCAATTCGTCAGCTCGCATACGCATCTGAAACCCAACCAAGCGGTGGGTGCGTCGTAAGTTTGAATATAGGTAGTCCAGTCTTTATCACCTTTATCCATATACGAACCGCCAACTGCACTACCTTTGGTGGTGGTCATTTCTGCCATATTACCTTTGATGTTGTAAATGCCAAATTTATTAACAGCATGACTATTATTAGGTGCAATGCAAGTTCTGCCTGACTCGGACAAGTTACACATCTTTGATTGTGTCTTCTTTGCCCATTTTTCTGTTTGTCTCCATTTTCTGCCTTGTTCACCCTCGGCAATTTGATGGTGAATTTCATCAATAGTAGGTAGACGAAATGTGCCTTTTTTTCGACTTCGGCTACCTTTCCAAATACAATATTTTTGCGCACCTTCGTAGGTTACACCTGCTACCGGATAGTTACTAAACTCTGCATAATACTGTTTCTCGAAGGCATCCCCCATATATTCCCACACATCATTTGTGCGATATTCAGCCGGATTTTCACCTTCATCAATAAGATGTTTTTCAAAAGCCTTCCAATCGCCGTTCGTCACTTCGTATTTATCCATGTAAAGATTCGGGGTGATTTTCATCATATTCATTTTTTTGAAGGATAATGTGGCAAAAAGAATGAGTGTGGTGATAGTGTAGTAATTTTTCATGGTATAAAATTTTGAAGATGAATCTATTAATGGACGCAAAACTTATTTTGCATCCCCTATTTTATAACACATCAAAAACGTTAATTTTGTTTTAAAAAAATAAGTATACTTTAAACGGCATAAATTTCGAAAAATGTCGCGACCCCGTAATGACTGCTTTAGCTGTCAAATGTGTTATTGTTTTAATTTTTAAAAACCTAAAAATAAGTGAAATGTAATTTTTTTTTATTTCATTTGACAGCTAAAGCAGTCATTACAGTTTTCCGAAATTTACCCCGTTCAAAATATAAAATGAAATACAACATATTTATACTGCTCATATTCTTGTGGTCTTGTACAGAAAAGAAAAACTCCGAACAGCAAGCAAACACAAATGACTCCTACGTCACCAAAACAACATTTCAAACTATACTGGACACAGCCAATGTGCATGGAGCTATCTTAATTTACGATTCAAAAAACGATAAGTATTACAGCAATGATTTTGAAGAAGCTCGAAGTGGGTATGTACCGGCTTCTACCTTTAAAATTCCCAATTCCATCATCGGGCTTGAAAACGGGATAATCGAAAATGAAGAAACCGTATTCAAATGGGATGGCAACGAACGCGCCTTGTCCATTTGGGAAAAAGATTTGACACTCAAAGAAGCCTTCCAAGCATCTTGTGTACCATGCTACCAAGAATTAGCAGATAAAATTGGCGTAGAAAGAATGAACGAACATTTGGAAAAATTGAATTTCGGGAAGATGGATGTCCATCCTGAAAATCTAAACACTTTTTGGCTGATAGGCGATTCGAGAATCAATCCATTTGAACAAATAGATTTCCTGATACGATTTTACAATTCCCAATTGCCTATATCAACATCGACCACGAAAATTGTGAAGAATATCATGAAAATGGAATCCGGTGATGATTATTCACTAAGCGGAAAAACGGGCTGGGCAATCAGGGACGGCTTAAATACAGGTTGGTTTGTCGGCTATGTTGAAAGGGATGAAAATGTCTATTATTTTGCTACTAAAATACGTCCGAATGAAGGATTTGATATGAGTAAATTTACTTCGATGAGAAAAACGGTGACTAAACTCGCTTTGAAAGAAATGGGCATTATCAATTGATGCGGATGAAGGAAAGCACAGTGAAAGAGAAAAAATGATTAAATTGCAAACAAAAAACATTTACTCATCTATTCATGTACTCATTTATACCATGAAATTAAGAACAACTCATAACAGCATTCGGATACGGATAAGAAAATCTGAAATAGACCTATTAGCGCAAAAGCAAATTGTAGAAGAAAGCATCCGATTTCCATCCGGCACATTATTCAAATTCGCCTTAAAAATTGGTAACGATGACCAAATGGTAAATGCTGTATTAGAGGACAATAATCTGATAATATCCATTTCCAAAGCTGCTGCAACACAATGGATAAACACCAACGAAGTAGGCATCGAAACTAATATCAATTTACCCGATAACGAACAACTTCATTTACTGATAGAAAAAGATTTTCCGTGCCTCGATAGACCCGAAGAAGATAAATCCGATACATTTTGGGAGCTCGCACCCGAAACGCCCGAATCCTGCTGATAAGCACAAATTCAAATTCAAGTTCAACAATCATAACGAATCACACTATGTCTGAAAACATCCAAGTCTCCGCCTGTATTCTTTGCAATCAAAATTGTGGTATTCTTGTGCATCAAGACCACGAAGGAAATTACACTAAAATTCTCGGCGACGAAGCGCATCCCGTCTCAGAAGGTTATTTGTGTCAAAAAGCCACGCGACTGAATTACTATCAAAAACAAGCACGTTTGACAAGCCCTTTACGGAGAAAGTCGGACGGCACTTTTGAGGAAATATCATGGGAAACTGCCATTCAAGAAATCGCAGATAAACTGGTACATATCTGTGACACCTACGGCGGCAAAAGCATCGCCTACGCAGGCGGTGGCGGACAAGGCAATCACATGGGCGGCGTATTTGGAGCGATGCTTCGGGCGGCTTGCGATACGCCTTATTTATACTCGGCATTGGCGCAAGAGAAAACGGGAAATTTTTGGGTAAACGGACATTTGTTTGGTAAACAAAATACCAATTACTGCGAGGCAGTCGGCGAAGCAGAATACGTGATGATACTCGGCGCGAATCCGATACAAGCACATGGTTTTCCGAAGGCAAGACCAATCATCAATGAAGTTGCGCGAAATAAAGAAAAGACACTCGTCGTCGTGGATGTTCGTAGAACAGAAACGGCGAAAAAGGCGGATATTTTCATGCAGGTGAAGCCGGGAAAAGATGCTTTCCTATTGGCAGCACTCTTGGGTTATATTGTGCAGAATGGTTTGGAGAATAAGGAATTTATTGCGGAAAGAACGACTGGTTTTGACCAAATTAAACCGCATTTTGAAAACATTCCAGTGAGCGAATACGCAAAAATTGCAGGGATTGATGAAAGCCAAATCATCAAGGTAGCCAATGGAATTGTCCATGCCGAAACCTTCGCTTTGAGGTCTGACTTGGGTATCGAGCAGAGTCATAATAGTACGCTAAATGCCTATTTAGCGAGATTATTATTTTTGATAACGGGGCATTTTGGAAGAGAGGGAACGAACTGCTTGCATACTGCACTTTTCCCGTTGGTTGGTCATTCCAAAGAACCGGAAAAAGGTGGTGTAGTTACGCAAGTCACCAAGATGAAGGGGATAGGAAAGTTATTCCCGCCTAATATTCTCCCTCTTGAAATTGACACCGACCATCCAAAACGACTACGCGCATTAATCGTAGACAGTACAAATCCCGTAGCGACTTACGCCGATACCAAAGCTCAACGAAAAGCTATCGAAAAATTAGAATTATCGGTGGTGATAGATGTGGCATTGACTGAGACAGCACAGGCTGCTCAATACGTGTTGCCTGCACAATCTCAATATGAAAAAATGGAAGCAACGTTTTTCAATTTGGAGTTTCCTAAGAATTTTTTCCATTTACGTCATCCTATCAATAAGCCTCTGGAAAATACATTGGACGAACCCGAAATTTACCATCGCATCGTGACGGCAATGGGGGAGATGCCCCAATCATTTCCTATCCTTTATCAAATTGCGAAGTTAGACAGGCGTTTTCCGATGCTCAAATTATTTCCGACCGCGCTCGGTATCACGACTTTTTTCAGACCAAAATGGAAAAAGTATCCGCTGTTGATTTTGAAAGAAACGTTTGGTAAAGCCCTGCCTTATCCATACGCCAAACCCGCCTCATTTATCTGGACAGCCTGCCATATGTATGTCAAAAAGTACGAAAAGCAGATTCGTCGTTTAGGATACAAAGAGAAAGGCTACGCATTGGGAGAGGCATTATTCAATAAAATTCTAACCAGCAAATCAGGCACATTAATCAGCGAACATACCTACGAAGAAAGTTGGGATTTAATTCGCCACAAGGATAAAAAAATCCATTTGGAGATACCCGAAATGCTTCAGTGGTTGGCTGATTTACCAAACAAGGTCGCACAAGAAGCGAAACACGCCTGCAAATATCCATTCAATTTATTGGCAGGAGAAAGGCGTTCGTATAATGCCAACACCATCATCCGCAACCCCGAATGGCGCAAAAAAGATACAGAAGGCGTCTTAAAAATCCATCCCGAAGACGCTGCCGAGTATAATGTGGAGAACGGTGATTGGGTAAAACTCATCTCCAAAACCGGACAACTAAAAATCAAAACGTGGATTACGGATGAAGTGCCACAAGGTCTGCTTTCTATGCCGCACGGATATGGTTTTACCTATCCCGAACACGATGAAACGACCATAGGCGCAAAGGTCAATATGCTCACACCTATTGATGAATGCGACCCGCTTGCAAAGACGCCTTATCATAAAAATGTGCGGGTGAAATTAGAGAAGGTCGCTCAAGTTGAATTGGTTTAATAATTAACGTTACCCGTTAACGTGTCCACAGCTTGTCAGTTCACAGTCCACAGCCGGACGCGAGCATGTTTCATGTTTGGCTGTGGACTATTTTTACAATAATTCCATTATGGCGATAATGATTACAGAGGCATGCATCATATGTGATGCATGTGAACCCGAATGCCCGAATAACGCAATTTACGAAGGAGGTGTCGAATGGGCAATTTCTGACGGAACTACCGTTCAAGGAGATTATGTATTGATGAATGGTGAAACAATTGATGCTCATGAGCGAATGTCTCCGATTTCAGATGATATTTATTATATCGTATCAGACAAGTGTACGGAATGTAAAGGTTTCCATGAAGAACCAATGTGTGCCGAGGTATGTCCTGTGGATTGCTGTGTGCCTGACCCGGATTATGAAGAAGACGAAACTACCTTGTTAAAACGAAAAGAACGTCTTCATTCATAAAATTATCCATTAATTGGGCAAAATCTCATATGACCTCGTTAGAGGTCGAATATTGGTAGCATATTCAATAAAAATACGCCAAGCGAGCCTTTAGGTTCGTAATATTGAGTTTTGAAACCACCCTAAAATAATTGGCTAAATTAAGGGGTTACAACTAATTTAGC
>JAHDEO010000363.1:2296-7695 GCA_020628725.1 Saprospiraceae bacterium | reverse complement strand
TTATTTGTGTATATTTGGCAATTAAACAAACTCATTCGTAATATCGACAATGAAAGCAGTATTAGAGACACTCAAGGGATTGAACATCAATTATAAACTGAAGGAACATGAAGCAGTATTTACAGTGGCAGAGGCAGATAGATTTTGGACAGATATAAAAGGTGTACATTGTAAGAATTTATTTTTGCGAGATAAAAAGGGCAGACAACATTATCTCGTCATTGCCGATAAAAATACAGATGTTTCTATTCAGCAACTCAATCAAATGTTAGGTGGCGAACGATTGGGGTTTGCTTCCGAAAAACGTTTGCATAAATATCTACAACTCATCCCCGGTTCTGTTTCTCCATTCGGTGTGATTAATGACACTGAAAATCATGTCATCCTTTTCATTGACCAAACTTTACGAGATGCTGTGGCTGTTAGCTTTCATCCTAATGTCAACACAGCAACGTTGACACTTTCCTTTCCGGATTTTGAGAAATTCCTACAACATTCAGGAAATGTATATCGGTATGTAGATTTTTCGAGTTAAAAACGTAAAACGATTTTGCAAATCGTCACACGCATGAAAGCGATTTGCAAAATCGCTTTACGTTGTACCCGGAACAGGACTTGAACCTGCACGTCCGCAGTGGACACTAGAACCTGAATCTAGCGCGTCTACCAATTCCGCCACCCGGGTGGAGAAGTTTAAGTTGAAGATTAAGTCTAAGTTTAAAAGGAAATTTTAGCGCAGCCAAAAACTATATTTAAACTTAATCTTCGACTTAAACTTATCAATGATCCGGTTTCCCGTCACCATCATGGTCGTGCGGTACATGACCGTGACCACTATGGTCGTGACCATGATTATGACCGTGGCTGTGGTTGTGATTATGTCCACTATGGTCGTGTGTATGCGTGTTGGTTTTCACCTTTGAAGCATTGGCAACATAATCCATTTTGCAAGCAGGACACTTGCCGGGTTGGTTGCTGCCGCTGCCTTTACAATACATCGGGCAGATGTAGGCAGACTGATATTCTTTACCGTTTTTATCGGTAGCTTTTTCGATTTTTACGCCGGATGATTCACTATTATTACAACTGGTAACAGTAATACCCAAAGCAAAAACTACCATAATAAATGAGAGTAAACACTTCATTTTTATATATTTAAGTTGTTGACTTGAGTTTAATCAGTGATCCGGTTTTCCATCACCATCATGGTCATGCGGGACGCCGCTATGACTATGTCCACTGTGGTCGTGGTTATGTCCGCTACGTTCATGTTTGTAAGCAGTAGCAACGTAGTTCATTCCGCAAGCCGGACATTTACCGGGTTGCTCGCTACCGCTGCCTTTACAAACCATAGGACAGATATAGGAAGATTTATATTCTTTGCCGTTTTTATCGGTGGCTTTTTCGATTTTTACGGTAGATGATTCGCCACTATTACAACTGATAACAGCGACACCCAACCCAAAAATCAAGAGGAGTGATAATATATATTTCATGCTTTTAATTTTTCAGATAGAAAACGGAATTGCTCTCGATTGGATTGCCTCCAAACCTATAAGGTTTTGAAAATCTTATAGGTTTTACGTTCGGAAAAATTAACCCGCAACTCGAAACCCGTAACCCGCATCACTCTTCCACCTCATCCAATTCCACTTTCAAATTATCAATAATAAACAACTGCCTTGCGGGCGTATTTTTACCCATATAATAAGAAAGTGTCGCGCTAATGTCGGAATCTTCCTGCACAATAACGGGTTCAAGGCGAATATCTTCACCAATAAATCCACCAAACTCGTCGGGCGAAATCTCACCGAGACCTTTAAAGCGTGTAATTTCGGGATTTCCTTTGAGTTTATCAATAGCTTTAAGCCTTTCTTTATCCGAATAACAATAAATCGTCTCCTTTTTATTCCGAACGCGGAACAGCGGCGTTTCCAAAATATACAAATGCCCTTGCCGCACAAGGTCGGGGAAAAATTGCAAAAAGAAGGTCAGCAACAACAAGCGAATGTGCATCCCGTCCACATCAGCATCCGTAGCGACCACAACGCGATTGTAGCGCAATTCATCCACGCCATTTTCTATATTGAGGGCGTGTTGGAGGAGGTTAAATTCCTCGTTTTCATAGACCACTTTTTTGGTCAAGCCAAAGCAATTCAAAGGCTTTCCGCGCAAGCTGAATACCGCCTGCGTCTGCACATCCCGCGCCTTCGTAATCGAACCACTCGCCGAGTCTCCCTCTGTGATAAACAGCGTAGTATCAAGGTGTTGTTCCTTTCTTTTTTCGGAATAATGTATGCGACAATCGCGCAGTTTTTTATTATTTAAATTGGCTTTTTTGGCGCGTTGGTTGGCGAGTTTTTTTACACCGGCGATTTCTTTGCGCTCGCGTTCCGATTGGATGATGCGCTTTTGGAGTGCCGTTGCCGTATCGGGATTTTTGTGCAGGAAATTATCCAGATTTTTCTTAATAAAATCATTGATAAATAAGCGCACCGTCGGTCCGTCCGGTCCCATGTTTTGCGAACCTAATTTGGTCTTAGTTTGCGATTCAAAAACGGGTTCTTCAACTCGCACACTAATCGCGCCGATGATAGACGCACGGATGTCCGTAGCATCATAACTTTTGCCGTAAAAATCGCGCACCGTCTTGACTATCGCCTCGCGGAAAAACTGCAAATGCGTACCGCCCTGCGTGGTGTATTGCCCGTTAACAAACGAATAATGTTGCTCGCCGTATTGGTTGCCGTGCGTGAGCGCGACCTCTATATCTTCATCTTTGAGGTGGATAATCGGGTAGCGCAATTCCTCCGAAGCCGTCTTGCGGGTGAGGAGGTCGAGCAAGCCGTTTTTGGAGTAAAATGACTTGCCGTTGAACACGATTTTCAGCCCCGCATTGAGATAGACGTAGTTCCACAATTGATTCTCCAAAAACTCCGGGATAAAGCGGTATTTTTTGAAAATCGACGCATCGGGCTTAAACTCCATGTAGGTGCCATTCTCGGCTTTCGACTTGACGACCCGCGCATCTTTTTTGATTTCGCCGCGTTCAAATTCGGCGATTTTCGTCTTGCCGTCGCGTACCGATTGCACCATAAAATAATCGGACAAAGCATTGACCGCCTTCGTACCGACCCCATTCAAACCCACCGATTTTTTAAACGCCTTTGAGTCGTATTTTCCGCCCGTATTGATGCGCGACACACAATCCACGACCTTGCCCAAAGGAATCCCGCGCCCATAATCGCGCACCGACACCATACCGTCTTTTATCTCTATCTCAATGACTTTGCCATGCCCCATGACGTACTCATCAATCGAGTTATCAATGATTTCTTTGACTAATATATAAATCCCGTCATCGGGCGAAGAACCGTCACCCAATTTCCCGATATACATACCCGGACGCATCCTGATATGCTCTTTCCAATCCAGTGAACGTATGTTGTCTTCGTTGTATGTTACTGTTTGCGCCATATTTTTTTAAAATTCCAAATAACAAAATCCAAATCCCAAAAGGTCATTATGTTGATGCCTGACATTTCAAAAATGTCCGTCATCTATACCCGACCTCTCCCTCCAATTTCTTCTTTTTTACTCGCGCAAATGTAAGGAAATTTTGAGAGAAAAACAATAAATTGAAACAAAATGTTTTGATAATTATTCGTTTGGATAGTTGCGAAGTTAGTTTTATATTTATGTGATTTTTTTCGATTTTAATTTGTAAATACCTTGTATGTCAAATTCAACTCTAATAGGCTCACAACATAATAGAATTCTAAATTGGTTGTCTAATGAATGGATACCTAATGGACCCGCAGTGTGTATAATTGAAGGTTTCTCAGGGGTAGGCAAATCTCATTTAGCAAGAGAATTGTTCATCACACACCAGAATAATTCAATTGAAGAAATAATAACAGTTACTGAAGACCTTAAACAAGAAGGTGTACAAGGTATAGTTCAAGAAATTACCCGATTAGTAGATGCAAAGAGATATTCAAACTTACATAATGCTGTTAATAAGCGAAAAGGTGAGCAGACTGCCTTGATAGAGATACTTCAAAATCCCGTATTAATCATTCTTGATGAATTCCAACAAGCACTTTCTAAAAATGGTACTCAACTTCCTAATGACATAGAGAAACTATTTGATAAACTTTCCAATAGACCTCAAATTAAGGGTAGAATTCTCCTAATTAGCAATAGGTTTATCAGTCATGCTGTGTGGGCAGACTCTTTTGCAAGTGAAGATTTATATCAGCTTAGTCCGAAAGACGGCAAAAAATTACTAAATAAAGAATTAGAACAAACAGATCGGATAGATGCAGTTCCGGATGAACTTAAAAAGAAAGTAGTACAATGGTTAGGTTGTAATCCGAGAGCTATTAAACTACTTGTAAGAAATCTTAGATATTCACCACTTGAAGATTTAATAAAAATTAATCCTGATGCGTGGAAATATAGTAATCGAATGGTCGCACCTCCTTTAGCACAAGAATTGGAAATAGGATTAATGAAGAAGATTTTAGATAAATTAGATGACGATGAGAAAAAACATTTATTTAATTTATCTGTGCTTCGTAAGCCATTTAAAAAAGAAGCAATAGAGCTACTTCTAAAAAAAGATAACATACAAAGATTGGATGAATTTAAGAGACGAATGATAGATTTATTCCTAATGGAACAATATAATGGTTGGTTTAAACTTAATCCAATAGCTAGGGAAGTAGCACTCAACTATCTTGAAGGAACAAAACAAAAACAAATAGCACACATTGCTATCTCCAAATATTATACTCGTCACTTTCATGGAAAAAAGAGAGAAAATTTCATGATAGGCGAATTAGGATCTTATTTTTCAGAGGCAAAATACCATCTTATTGAAGCAAAGAAAGAAGATGAGTTATTTAGTATTGGTATCTTTTTCCATGAGTATATAAGAACTAAGTTCAGTGTTAATTCTCCTATTCCTAAGGATAAAAATATACTTAATCAGAGAATTATAGGTCTTTCTCTCGTATTAGAAAAAGTAAATGACAAAGGCTTAGAATATTACTTAGCACGTCTTTATAATGACAGACGTAATAAAGGCGATTTAAGAAAGGCAATTCTACATGCGAAAAAATCTTTGCGGATAGGAGGGCATCAAGAATGGATTTTTACAGCAAATTTACTAACAGAAAACAGACAAATTAATGAAGCAATATCTTTACTTAAACGGGGTATCAATATAATACCTGCTGACAAAGGTTTATTTTCTATTTATCAATCTTGTGCAGAATTAATGCACAAAAACAAGCGAACAGGCGAGGCAATTGATTTATTGTTAGGAGGAATTGAGAGTATACCTGCTGACAAAGGTTTATTTTCTATTTATCAATCTTGTGCAGAATTAATGC
>JAHDEO010000363.1:0-2196 GCA_020628725.1 Saprospiraceae bacterium | reverse complement strand
ATAAAAATAAGAAGCGAACAGACGAGGCAATTGATTTATTGTTAAGAGGAATCGACAACATACCAGATGATAAAAATTTATTTTCTATTTATAGATTTTGTGCAGAACTTATGCATGATAGGGAGCGAACAGATGAAGCAATTGACTTATTATTGAAGGGGATCAATAGAGTACCCGCTGATAAAGGTTTATATCACATTTATCAATTATGCTCCCAATTTATGCACGAGAAAAAACGTACGGATGAAGCAATTACTTTATTATTGCGCGGAATTGATGATGTTTTACTACTCCATGATCTATCTAGCATATATCAATTATGTGCACAAATGATGTATGAAAGTAACCGAATAGAACAAGCAATCAACCTACTATTGATAGGAGTTGATAAAGTGCCTGCTGATAAAAACTTAGCATCCATGTATGTCTTGTGCGCTAAACTCATGGAGAAAGATGAAAAAATTGACGAAAGTATTGAACTCTTAAAGCAGGGTATTGAGCGAATACCTACCAACAAAAATCTATTCTCACTTTACCAATTCTATGTAAAAATTCTCATTAGGCAGGGAAGACAAGGTGAGGCAATACAAGTTTTAGAACAAAGTGCAGAAAAAGTTTCTAATAAGCATCTAAAATCACTATTATTAAAGTTGAAAAAAAATAAAATAGACGATATTCTCGCTGAAGATAATATTGACGATGAAATGTTATTTGTTAATAATTCTAAAATAGGTATAGAAAAAACAGAAACATCTCTCGTACACACAAATGAAGTTCAGGAAACTGCTCTTGTTCATAGCTCATCAACACACACAGATAAAACACCATATATGGACAATACAACCGAGATAATCCAAGAAAAGCGAGATAATAAAACCTTCGATGTATTTCTCTGCCACAATTCGAAGGATAAGCCTGTCGTGAAAAAAATTGGTCAACAATTGATGTCATTGGGTATTTTGCCGTGGTTGGATGAGTGGGAAATACGTCCGGGTAAGCCCTGGCAGGATGTGCTTGAAAGTCAAATTAATAATATCGGTGCTGTTGCAGTATTTGTAGGAACTGACGGAATAGGTCCTTGGCAACATACCGAAATCAATGCTTTTTTAAGAAAGTTTCACAGAGAGGAAATTCCAATTATCCCTTTGGTTTTACCTTTGTGCGACGAAAACCCTAAACTACCTTTATTTTTACAAGGATTTCAATGGGTAGATTTCAGAAAATCAGAACCTAATCCGTATAATCAATTGGTTTGGGGTATCACAGGCAAAAGACCGGAAGAAAATATTGATGCGGCATTGATACAACAAATACAAACGGGCGGTTTTATTACAGAAATCACTGATACTATCAAAGTGGAATTAAACAAAATCAAAGCTGAGATACTCAAAAATGCTGATGAAAATAAAGCGTCTATTATTGAAACTTTGAATGAAAAAGAAATTGCCACGCTTGATTTATTACAAACAGCAGTCAATTCATCAAAGGAGGCGAAGCAAGACATTCAAGTCTTAGTCAATCTCGTACAGGAAATGAAAAACCAACCACCAAAAGACCCTAAACTAACAACAGCATTAGAGAAAGTACCTATATTTGATGATACCAGCTTTAGCGTAGAAAATAAACTGAAAGTTTGTCTGCCGATTATTCCAATGATACTCAGTTATGAAGGCGAGTACATACTACGTGACGGAATGAATGTCAACCAATTTTTCAAAGAAGCAATGCAAAAAATTAGAAGTAAAATTAAGCCTAAATAAGACTCCTTGCCTTACAGCGGATTTGTAAGGAATTGGTGGATATTGCCAATAAGGAAGGACGACGCG
This sequence comes from Saprospiraceae bacterium, assembly GCA_020628725.1. GTDB lineage: Bacteria > Bacteroidota > Bacteroidia > Chitinophagales > Saprospiraceae > JAHDEO01. The sequence goes on along the minus strand of JAHDEO010000363.1, from coordinate 370 downwards.
ACCTCACCCAAGCCGACCTCGACCGCGTGATTGCCACGAAAATCATTGATAAAGCGACCAACGAAATCGCTATTTTTAAGACCGAATTTTGCAAAACCGATGCGCTCAAAGCCACTGTTCGCGCCATCCTAAATGAAGAAGCCGTAACCGACGAAGAAAGTCTGTCGATGTTGGAAACGCATCAGTATATCGTGCAAGATGAGGAAGGGAAATGGACGATGCGGGTGCCGCTTTTTGAGACTTGGTTGAGGAAGTTTCGGATTTGATTTCTACATGTACGCAGGGTTGAAACCCTGCGCTTTTGTGATGTATGCGTTAAGTAGGGCGTTCCTGTAAATCCAAATTTAATTTCCGTACCAAATAAAATATT
>JAHDEO010000362.1:1759-7699 GCA_020628725.1 Saprospiraceae bacterium | reverse complement strand
CATTCACCACACCTGATAAATTATTTTTTCTGACAATGGTAATATTGCCGTTTGGCGGTGCGATATAATCATAATTTGTGGAAATTAAAGTACGAATTGCGCTGCTTTCATCACCTAAATTTACTGCTACAACGCCCCAATTCCCTCCTTTGCGTACGCGAAATGAGCCGCTTTGATTATACAGTACAATTTCGTCATAATCAGGTGGTAAAATGTTGCGCCCACGTATATCCATCAAGCCCGTTTTACCGTTTTTAATGCAATAAACATAATCATCAGACAAAGCACGAAAACCGTCAAATTCATTTTCACTAATCAATCGACGGGCAGGATGTGAATAGAGGCATTTCCCTACTGAATTTTCGACCATTACGAAGTTGTGATTTAAGCCGGCTACGGTATCCCATTCGCAACTCAACAAAGCATTTTGGTCGCGGTCATTTGCGCCCCATTGATTGTTTTTTTGATAGAAAAATAAACTATCGTTATGTATATTTATTTCTTGGAAATTGGGCGATAAAATGACTTTGCCCATGATGTCGGTGAGTCCTCTTCCGAGGGTATCTTTAGTGAGTACGTAGCGGTCTTGGTGGAGTTCGATTTCGCGGTAATTTGGCGGACAAATCTCGCGTCCGGAGAGGTGTACCATGCCCCATTTTTGATTTTGTGTGTAGGCTAAATATTCGCTGTCGCGCACTTCGATGAGTTCGTAAGTGGTTTCCAAAACGGTGCTGCCCTCACGATTAAGTACGCGCCGATTTTCTCCGTCAAATACCACAAATAATGCTGAGTCCAATATGCTGACATCCACATATTCTGCGGGAATAATCACCTTGCCCGTCTTGTCAATCAAACCCGTTTTACCGTTTTTTTGTACTACAGCATATTCATCGTCATAATCGCCGACGACATCGTATATCGGTTGCACAATGACTGTTCCTTTGGCATCAATCAAGCCCCATTTCCCGTCGATTTTGACCGGATAACGTTGTTGGGATATGGCGATAATCGGTAGGCACAAAAATAAAATCGGAATTAGGCGCATAGTGATTTTGATTTTGATTCGACGTAGCAACCGTAGCGTAATGCGCTTGTACCGACGAATGACGGTATCTCGCTTGCGCCACGTAGAACGACGCTTCCAGCTCGTTCCACCTTAGCTTGGCATACGCGAGGCGCGGGCTGGAAGCACCACGCTACGGTTATAACGCTAAAAACGCGGAAAGCTACACGAAAATTGTGGCGTAGCCCTCGTACCGGCTGCTTTAGCTGCCGACGGGCGGAAGCCCAAAACACGTTATGCACATGTGCACGAGGTTATAAAGGTTCTATCGAACCTTTGCGGCAGCTAAAGCAGCCGTTACGGGAGTTTTCCCACAAATTGCTTATTTTTACCCATGAAAAATGAAATTAACCATTAATCATTAACCGTTAACCATTAATAAAAGATGTCACAACTCGCCTTAGACCTCATCCGACAAGCCAAACGCGAAGGATGGAAAAGCCTTGACCTCGGACGTACCGGACTCACCGATGATAATATTCCTGATGAACTTTTTGAGTTGACGGAATTGGAGGAATTGAGATTTAGTAATCAAATTTGGGATTACGAAAAAGGAGAATGGATGAAAAATAAAAATGAGGGCGATGAGAATTTTCTAAGTAAAATACCGAATGATATCGTTAGACTAAAAAAACTGCGAAGTTTACATTTTGGTGGAGGATTCGATCGTTTAAATAAATGGAATCTCTCTGATATTTCTGTTTTGAAAGAGATTAAATATTTGGAATCTATTAATTTAAGAGGCAATAAAATCTCCGATATTTCTATTTTGAAATATTTTAAAAATCTAAAATCTCTCGACCTAAGTAATAATAACATTTCGGATATTTCTATTTTGAAATATTTTAAAAATCTAAAATCTCTCGACCTAAGTAATAATAACATTTCGGATATTTCTATTGTTAAATATCTCAAAAATCTACAATCACTTGATCTGAGTGGTAACGGGATTTTGGAAATTTCCGCTTTAAAATATCTTAATCACTTACGGTCGCTTTATCTGAGAAGCAATTATATCCTTGACATTTCGATTTTAAAACATTTAAATAACTTAGAAAACCTTGACCTATCCCGCAATATCTTTTCAGATATCTCCCCTTTACTACCCCTTATTCGTAAAGGTATTAACGTAACTCTAAAACAATATGATTACTTAGGTATAAATCTTTATGATTGTCCTATAACTACTCCGCCAGTAGAAGTTGTAAGGAAAAGTAATGAAGCAATCCTCCGCTACTTTGATCAAATAGCTGAGTCGGGTGAGAGTAAGATATACGAAGCCAAGTTGCTAATAGTCGGTCAGCCCGGTGCCGGTAAGACGACTTTGATGAATAAACTCCTTGACGAAAATCACCCTGTACCAAGTGAGCAGTACGCCACGAAGGGCATCAATGTACATGAAGGTTGGGCATTTCCTTATACGCGGGAGAGCGGCATTGAGTATCGCGCTAATCTGTGGGATTTTGGCGGTCAGGAGATACAGTATATGGCTCACCAATACTTCTTCACGTCGCGTTCACTGTACGTGTTGGTGGCAGATGATCGTAAGCAAAACGCTAGTTTTGAGTATTGGTTTCGGACGATTCATCTGCTGGGCAAAAGCAAGGACGGGCAGCACAGTCCCGTCTTAGTGGTGCTGAATGAAAACAATCATTCGGCGATTACGAATTTTGATTATAAGGGTTTTCAGGAGCAGTATCCCGATTTGGAGATTGTGCTGCGGACGGTGGATTTTTCGAAGGAAGACGGGCGTTTCGGTGCTTTGCGCGATGAGATTCAACGGATGATGAGCCATCTGCACCACGTCGGTGATAGCTTGCCCGCCACATGGGTTCCGATACGCGAAGCCCTTAATACGGAGAGTGAAACGCACAATCATATTACGCTGGACAGGTATTTGGAGATTTGCGCCCAGCACATGGACAAGGCACACACAAATTTTGAGGATTACGCGTTGGATTTGAGCCGCTATCTGCACGATTTGGGGATTGTGCTGCATTTTCAGGACGACCATAGCGGCTTGGGCAATCTGGTGATTCTGAAACCGGAATGGGCGGTGGATGCGGCGTATAGCGTATTGCAAAGTAATGATGTGAAGAAGAATCTTGGTCGTTTTACACGCGATTTTGTGTTTGATTTGTGGAAAGGTCAAGGCTATAAAAAGAGTGAGCGAGATTATCTGCTTCAGATGTTGCTCAAAGATAACCTCGAAATCAGCTACGAGACGGGCGAGGCGGGTTGTGGCGAGTATATTGCGCCGCAGTTGTTGCCCGATGTCCCGCCGGATTACGATTGGTCGCGGGATTTTGCCTTGAAATTTCGCTATCGTTACCCCTTTATGCCGCCGGGGATTCTGACGCGCCTGATTGTGCGGATGAGCGAGTTTATCGCGGAGGCGGGGAGTTTGGTTTGGAAAAGCGGTTTTGTGTTGAAAAAGGAAGGTTGCCGCGTGCAAGTCATTGAAAGAGAGACGCAACAGGGAGATAAGGTGATTGATATTGAGGTGATCGGTGAGGAACGTCAGCGTAAATATCTGCTCCGCGATGTGCGGAATGAAGTGGAGTGGATTCACCGTAAATCGTTTAATAATCTGGATGTTGAGCTTATGATTCCCTGTAATTGTTCGGAATGTCGGGAGGCGAAAGTACCGTTTTTTCATCGATATAGTAAGCTAGTGAAATGTATAGAGAAAAGTCGTCTCGCACAATGTAGTGAAAGTGCTGATGCTGTATCACCTATTGAGGTTCTAAGAGTGTACTTTTTGCTTGAGGATGTGGAACAGCCGAGACATGATACTGTGCGACGTCTCAAAAGGCCAAAGCCTAATGTGTTTATTTCATGTTCAAAAGAGGACGAAGAACTACAAAATGAATTAGAGAAATTTCTCAAGCAGCTAAAAAGAAAAGGGGCAATAGAAACATGGAGCAGGCATAATATTCTTCCCGGACAAGAATGGGATGACGAAACTAAATCTCAACTACGAAAGGCAGATATTATGTTGTGCTTAGTTAGTATAGATTTTATGTCCGCAGACTATATTATTGATGAGGAATTACCCTTGATGTTGGAGCGTGAAAAGCAGGGTTTAACCAAAGTAATTCCCGTGATTCTTCGCCCTTGCCCGTGGGAAGATACGATACTCGCCAAGTTTCAAGCCTTACTTGGAAGGGATAAACCGCTGACTTTGCACGAGAATCAGGATGTGGCTTTTATGGAGGTTTATAATGGGCTGAAAAAGGTGATTGAGGCGGGTTAGCTCACCCGAAACCTATAAGCCTTGCAAAACCTTATAGGTTTGATTATCAGAACTTTATCAAATAAAACCACAAAAGCGGCGGGCTTAAACCCGTCGCTTTTGTGATGAGGCACGGGCTGGAAGCACCGTGCTACGGCGTTTATCAAATAATGCCATGCAAATCTCCCCCTTTAGCAAATAAGGCATCGACTCGCTTATTGACTTCGGGGTCGGTCACAAGCGGGGGAGCATGGTGCGGTTTGATACGTGCATCAATAATCAGCGAGCCTTCACAGCCCCAATGCTTGAATTGAGTCGAACTTTTTACCCCATAAATATCATGCGAAGGATTGGCACGAGTGAATGTTACCCATACAAAATTATTCAAAGTAGCTGCTGTAAATTCGGCATCATCACACAATACAATCAGTGGAATATTGTCCATGTCGGTACGAGTGGCGAGTTGAGCAGTGAGGTCGGCGAGTTCCTTTTGTGTAGTATCGTAATCCTTGAATTTAGGGGCTTCGACAGCAAGGATACCGGGCATACAAAAAGCAGTTTTTTTGTAGCCTTGCGGTAAATTAAAATCGCGTGGTAGTTCTGCTATTAGTTCCCGTCGTTTATCTCCGCAACAGGCGATGACTACTTTTGAACCTGCATTCCAGCCATCTCCTGAATAATCGAGCGTATCAATAGTTGTATTGGTCTGAAAATGAAGGTCTCTGCGCCAATCTACACGCTCCAAAACATGTTGGAAAAAGTGTGGAATATCGTGTGTATCTACGGGCGCGTCTCCTGCGGCAGCAATGAATAAAAACTTTGCCAATGAGGTCTGTCCCGACCCCAGAATTCGATTAGCAATCGTCAGTATTTCCTCCGGTTTGCGCTCACGGAAAGGCATGTAACGCTCCTGCCCTATCGCCAGCAGCAGAGGATGTACACCTGCTGCATCTACAGCATTGATGCCCACTAATCCGGGAAATTCCTGTGGTGCAAGCGGCTTCACAAGTTGGTGTATCATCCACCCGAAACTCGAATCTTCTTGCGGCGGTCTGCCCACCACCGTAAAGTGCCAAAGTGCATCTTTTCTGTGATAGACTTTATCTACTTTCATCACCGGAAAATCGTGTGCGAGGCTGTAATATCCCAAGTGGTCGCCAAATGGTCCTTCGAGTTTTTTCTTGTCTTTTATAATTTCTCCCGTAATACAAAAATCCGCATCCGCAGACAATACATGATCGCCGCGCCGTGCATAACCAAACCTGCGTCCTGCCAACATCCCTGCGAAAGTCAACTCCGTCAACCCCTCCGGTAAGGGCATAATCGCAGAAAAAGCATGAGAAGGCAAGCCCCCCACGAAAATACTGGCTTTGAAGGGTTTATCCATACGATTGTATTTTTCGTGGTGTACGCCGATACCTCTATGAATTTGGTAGTGCAAGCCAATTTCTTCGTTTTGGATGTAGTCATTCCCGGAAAGTTGGATGCGATACATGCCGAGGTTGGACGCACCCATCACACCCGATTTTTCAGGGTCTTCGGTATAGACTTGTGGCAAAGTGACGAATGCCCCACCGTCCATGGGCCAAGATTTGATTTGGGGTAATTGGTCTATCGTCGTTTCGCCATACGCTACGGGCAT
>JAHDEO010000362.1:0-1749 GCA_020628725.1 Saprospiraceae bacterium | reverse complement strand
TATAAACTTGTGGCAAGGTAACAAACGCGCCACCATCCATGGGCCATGATTTGAGGTAATTGGTCAATGGTTGTCTCGCCATACGCGACGGGTACACGCATCCGCCTACGCATGGGCAGTGCCTTCAAAGCCGTGAAAGGCGCGCCGAGATAGCGGGTTGGTTTTTTGAAAAAATTGGTCGGGTCTACTTTCAGTTCGATGACTTTTTGCACCCGTTTTATGGTATCGCGGAAGATATATTCAGTACGCTCGAATGTCCCGTAAAGGTTGGAAACTGCTTGGAAGGGACTGCCTTTTACTCGTTCAAATAATAAAGCAGGTCCGCCCGCGTCGTATACGCGGCGATGTATTTCGGCGATTTCGAGATTAGGGTCGAGTTCTGCTTTGATGCGTACCAACTGTCCGGTACGTTCCAAATCGTTGACGCAATGGCGTAGGCTTTTGTATGACATTTTTTAGTCGATAGTCCGTAGTCGATAGTCCATAGTAACAGACCCTCAACTTTCATTAGTAAATTTGATTGTACAACAATGAAATATGGGGAGGGTTTGATTTCAAAAATTATTTTAAACTAATATACGAATGACTTAAATTCTTTTTTAGCATAACAAACAAAATTTTATCAAAGATTTTTTTGTTTTTAAATTTATTTTGTTTTAGATTTACCTAAAGTTACAAAATATAATACGCCAAATTACGAATAACGATAACACAGTTAATCCCTTTCACTTTCGGGATGATACAGAAATAAATGCTCATTTAATACAACACATCTATTTGTGTATCATTCTTTAATACTTTTCTATTATGCTGATAACATTTGAAGAACTAAGAAAAATCAAGCACAATCTACCTACCGGAAGCGTATCAAAAATAGCTGCAGAACTGGATCTTCCTGAACAAACTGTTCGCAATTATTTTGGAGCCAAGAAATACTCAGAAGGTGGTGAAGTGGTTGATTTACATGTGCAACCGGGACCTAACGGCGGTATTATCGAAATTGATAACCCTCGAATTATCGAACTTGCCAGACAAATGATTTCCGAAGATAATGCTTCTTAATTTTTCAATTTAGTAACGAGTAAATAATCTTGCCGGAATCATAGACTTATTATTTACTCGTTACTAACTGACTTTCACAGAACGGAAGATGACTTGATTTATCTTCCGTTTTTTTGTTCTCATTATATACTTTACACGGTATAAATTTCGGAAAATAAAAACATCATATTTTTGAAAAGTGTCGATAGACACGCCCGATTTGGTAGCCCCAAGTTTCAACTTGGGAGGGAAGGTTTACCCCACAATCGGGAGTGCCGTAGGTACGTTACATCACTTAACCCAAGTTGAACATATAGTCCCCAAATTTGAAGTTTTCCTTCAAAACAAGCGCGAAGCAAATGCGATTTTTTATTTTTTTATGGAAAAAAGTTTGCACCTAAGCTTCGGTAAAAAATACCACACAAGCATCATTAACTACACATTCGGATAGCATCGTTTCAGACTCATCGGCAAAGAAAAATATAGTCCGGTACCCGCCCCAAACATACCTCTATATCTCACCTTGCTTTCTTGTTAATTAAGACTTCGACATCGAATATACGCTTAGATACTTTTGAGTTTTGGGAACTACATATTCAACTTGGGTTAATGTACCGTGTCTACAACACTCATTTGGATAGGAAAAATACTGCCCCCAAGTTGAAACTTGGGGCTACCAAATGAATCACGTCTAACGACGTTAGGTAC
>JAHDEO010000361.1 GCA_020628725.1 Saprospiraceae bacterium | reverse complement strand
CTCCAAAGTTGTGTAATTCCGCTTCCGGTGCTTCAAAACCACCGTCATTTTCAGGTACATTTTCTCTTAAAATCGGTGCTGTAGAGCCTTCAAACCCAAACCAATTATTCTCCTGCAATTCAGAGGAAGACAAGGAGAGTGATTCATTGATAGTCAGGCGTCCGATTTTGAAATAGCTATTGGCGCGGGCATTGATTCGCTCAAAACCCGAACCTACGAGAATACCATCTTGATTGAAATAATTTCCCGAAATAAAATAGGAGGAATTTTCGCTACCGCCGGAAGCCGAAATGCCGTAATCTTGTACTGCGCCATTATTGAGCGAAAGGTCTTGCCAATCGGTATCTACGCCCGTATCGGCTACTACGAAACCTGTACCGTCGTTGGCTTCCAGTTGATTACGATAATCCACAAATTGCGAACCATTGAGATAGTCGAGCATTTTACTTGGTGAATCCATACCGCCGCGTACATCCAAGTTGATGCGTGGTGCGCCCGCCTTACCGCGTTTGGTGGTGACGAGTACCACGCCATTCGCTGCACGCGAACCGTAAATCGCTGCCGCAGAAGCATCTTTCAAGACTTCGATAGATTCGATGTCTTTTGGATTGAGATAGCGCATGTTGTCAACAAATGTACCGTCAACTACATAGAGCGGATACGAGTTGGTGAGTGAGCTAACTCCACGTACAAAAACGTTTGCCTCACCACCGGGTTGTCCACCGAAATTTTCGACTTGGACACCTGCCATTCTACCTTGAAGGGCGGAGGTGGCATTACCGACAACGACATTTTGAAGGTCGGAACCGTCAATTTTTGCTACCGAGCCGGTGAGGTCGCTTTTGCGCTGTACCCCGTAACCAACTACGACGACTTCATCCAATAATTCGGAATCACCACGCATGGTGATGTCAATTACTGAACGACCATTTACTGGTTCGTCAATCGTCTGAAAGCCAATGTAAGAGAACTCCAAAATCGCGCCTTCGGGTGCGTCAATGGAGTAATTACCGTCTAAGTCAGTCGTCGTACCTGTAGTGGTGTTTTTCACGACTACATTGACCCCAATCAGCGGAAAGCCGTCGGAGTCAATGACCGTTCCTGTGACAGTTGCATCGGGTGATGCCATTGCCAACATAGGCAACATCAAGAACAGCCACAGCATACGCCATTTATGCTGTTGTCTTGATTGCAGATGTAATATTCTCATCATATAGATAGTAAAGTTTAAGTTTAAGTCTAAGTTTAAGTTTAAAATTATTTAAACCGTTGATAGTTAGGTTTTTTTATTTAAACTTAACTTAAACGAGAATTTATTTGATTGTTTATTTTTTGAAACGTAAAACGATTTTTTAAATCGTCACTCAAAATGGGCGGAACGATTTGCAAAATCGTTTTACGTTATATTATAAAGAAGCACGTCGTAGTAACTTACTTGGTACGATGTGCTGCGTTTTTTCTCGATGTAAAACAAATTCGGCGGCTTGCTTTCCCATTAACTCAAAATCCGTAGAAAGTGTAGTGATTCCGCCACAAATAATTTCTTTTGCAGGAGAATCATTGTGTGAGATAATACCTACTTCTTCGCCGATTTTAATGTTTTTCTTTTTACAATCCTTTAATAATTTCCATAAATCAATATCGCCTATGGTAAAATAGACTTTGCCCTTTTTCAATACATTGGGCGAATAGCGATCTATCACTTCTGCTTTGATTTTATGTTTTGTGGCAAATGCTCCGAATGCTTTCAAAATACCCGTCGGATAGTCTGATTGTTGCTTAAAAAATAAAACCATTTCATCGAAGTCTTTAAGTCTATTCTTCAATGTTTCGAGGGCTTTATAAGTGGGTTCTTCAAAATGCTGAGAAACATACGAATAATCACTTCCGATTGATTCGTGTCTATCTACTATGAGCAGTTTATTTGGAGGGATTTTATTGAGTAAAATCTTATTTTTTTTATGTGGAATCGGGGCTATGACGTACATGCCGTAGCGGTCAGCGATGTTAGTTAGTGTCTGCTCGTAAACTTCAAAATTATTGTGATGAAAAAACACATCTATTTGTGCATTTTCGCCCACCGTCTCACGAAATGTATTATAAAATACTTCCTGAAAAGTATGAAAAGCATAGAGCAAAAGCGCAACTTTGACGGTTTGGTCGGTAGCTGTATGTGCTACGAAATAACCCAGTCGATTTTTGGATTCTATGATGCCTCTGTCTTTCAATTCGCTGTAAGCCTTTACGATTGTCTTTCGAGCAAATCCCAACTCACGCACCATAACATTCACTGACGGTAACATACTTCCCTGCACCAATTCTTTTTCATCAATCGCATTGATAATACCCTTGACTAATTGCTCATGCTTCGATAGCAAAGCAACATCTTCCAATTCTCGTATTTTTTGTACAACGCTCATTTATTAAGTTCAAGTACAAGTGTCAAGTTCAAGTTCAAGTTCAATCTTGTTTTGCCTTCGGCAAATATACGAGCATCGTACATGTACAAGGCTATGCTATTCTATGCTACCCAAACAAAGGTATGAAAATATTGTTTGTAAAAAGAAAAATTTTACCGATAAAAAAGGCATAAAATTCATTGTGAACGGAATATTGTGTGAGAAATGCACATTGCAAATTTTTATCTTTGAAAAAGAACTACCTTTTTAGTAATTTCAAATGGTGAAATTATCATAAGAAGAATGAAGCAAAAAATACTGATAACGGGTAGTTCGGGACATTCAGGCAGGCAGATGTCCGAGTTGCTTAAAGATGAATTTGACATAATTGGAATTGCTTTCTTTTTATAAAGAGAAAAATTGGGAAGTGCCGCAATCTATTGACCGCGTTTATGTGATTGATAAGGCAAAAAAGGAATTGCGGTATCAGCCGGAATACAATATTGAGAGCATGTTTAAACAAATCCTATAAAGGATTCTGAATGATTTTGTATGTGATAATTGATGCCTACATGACCTTTAAAGTTGTCTTAAACCTCAGAAAAATTAGCTTCACTTTTGATATTTTGCATAGTTTTATCTCTCATAAATTAATTTGACAAAGCAAAATTAGAGTGATGGATAAAGAGACACATTCAAACGAAAAGATTTGGGATAAATTAGCAAAGGAAGGCGTGCTTTGTTCGCAACCCAAATTTAATTTAACTCCTGAACAAGCCAAGCAATACATCAATAAAAACGGGTTTTACAATTTTGACTTAGAAGGGAAAAATGTGTTATGTTTGGCGTGCGGCGGCGGACAACAAAGTATCGGATTTGCCTTATTGGGCGCGAATGTAACGGTCGTTGATTTTAGCGAAGAACAACTTGAAAAAGATAGGTTAGTTTCTCAAAAATATGGTAAACAAATCAGAGTCGTAAAATCAGATATGAGGGATTTGTCCTTTTGTGATGATGGTGAATTTGACATTGTTTATCAGCCGTATTCGATTAATTATATTTCAAGTGTTGATGCAGTTTTTGATGAAGTCGCGAGAGTTTTAAAGCCCGGTGGATGGTACGATATTATGCTACACAATCCCTATGCACATGGTTCGTGGAAAGATGGTTGTTGGGGAAAAGAATGGGAAATTGAGGAACTATGGGAAGGCAAAGGCTATCCGATTTGGCAGCCCTACAAAGATGGTTATCCAATAAAAACGATAGATTCCAATTGGAATTTTATCAATCCCGACCAAAAGGAAGTCCGCATAAAAAGCCCTCAAGAATATAGGCATACATTATCAACGGTATTGACCGAACTCATTAGCAGGAATTTAGAAATCATCAGCTTCAAAGAAGAAATCGGTACAGACTACGACAGCAAACCCGGTACTTGGGAACATTACAAATCGTGTCTTCCGCCGTGGTTTTATATTTTGGCAAGGAAGAAAAATAATACGAATGAATAAATTGAAAACTATAAACACCCTCCTTCTGATAACATTCTGTATTGCTGCTTTCGGGCAATTTGAATTATCAGAATTATCAAACCCCGATGAATTGGGTATGTCAAGCGATTCATTAGAGAAAATGAATGCTTATTTTCACAATTTGGTGGACGAAAAGAAATTGGCGGGCATTCAAATCGGCATTGTCTATAAAGACAAACTTGTACACTTTGACACCTACGGAAATGCAGATATTGAAAACGATATACCACTCGATGATAAAAGTATTTTCAGGATTTTTTCGATGACCAAACCCATTGTATCTGTTGCTTTGATGCAATTATACGAACAGGGAAAATTTCAATTGGAAGACCCTGTACATAAATACATTCCCGAATTCAGAAACTCTTATATCCTCAAGGATTCGACCTTAATGATTGCCCAAAACCCTGTGCGAATCATTGATTTATTGCGACATACTTCGGGTTATAATTATGGGAATAGCTCCAATCCGAAACTCGATGAGTATTATGCCAGAGCGAATCCACGTTCTGCAAGCAACAATAAAGAATATATCAGAAAATTAAGCCGTGTACCTTTGCAATTTGAACCCGGAACCAATTGGCAATATGGCGTCTCGACTAATATTTGCGGGTATCTGGTAGAAGTGCTTTCAGGGCGATCCTTAAACGACTACCTTAAAGACTTCATCTTCACTCCTTTACAAATGCACGATACTCATTTTCAATTACCCAAAGAAAAAATACCTCATTTTACAACGGGTTATCGCTGGGATGATGAAGGTGGTCTGTTCATTGCTGAAAGTGCCAAAGAAAACAGATACGTCAACGAAGTCACGCTATTCAATGGCGGTGGCGGACTGGTATCTACTACGTTTGATTATTTGAAATTTTGTCAAATGATACTCAACGAAGGCACGCTAAATGATGTCCGAATATTAAAAGAAGAGACTATCCACCTCATGCTCTCCGACCATCTGGCACAAACGAGACAGTCCCAAACGGAAAGACTCAGATTACCTCTCGGTGAAGCGAGTTTTGGGTTAGGTTTTGCCATTCGCGGCGAAAATCCCGAATCTTTGGAAAAAGTTTTTGGCTGGGGAGGAGCTGTCGGCACTTACTTTAAAGTGGATATGCAACGCGACGTCACCTATGTCATGATGATTCAAATCTCACCTTACAGGCATTTGGGATTGCGAAGTAGAATTCAAGAATTTATTAATTCAGCAATTATTGAACAAGGTATAAAACAATGAAAAAAAATTACATCAAGAAAATAAGAACGAAACTTGGAAACGATAAATTTATCCATCCCGCAGCAAGGATAATTATTGAAAATGAGATGGGAGAAATACTCATCATAGAAAGAAATGACAATGGCAATATAGGCATCCCCGCAGGTTCGCTTGAAGAGCATGAAACGATAGAAGAATGTATCATTCGAGAGGTCAAAGAAGAAACAGGGCTGGACATAATCGACTTGGAAGTCATAGGAATCAGCACCAATCCCAAATTGGAAACCGTCGAATACCCAAATGGCGATAAAATTCAATATTTCACCGTCGAATTCTATTCAAATAATTGGGGAGGAATGGTTCAAGTGAATGACAGAGAAGAAGTTAAAACAGCAAAATTTGCAGATATATCTATCATTGAAAAACTACCTAAAAACGAGTTGTCAGCTTTTGAAAGCCTGAATTATTATCAAAAATACAAGAAAATCATGTTGAAATAATGAAATACGCTTACACAATTTTTTACGTAGATAATGTAGAAGAAACCATCCAATTCTACGAAAAAGCATTTGGTTTCAATCGCAAATTCGTCACTCCTGAAAATGATTATGGCGAATTAATTTCAGGAGAAACGACCATTGCTTTTGCATCTGTCGAATTAGGCAATTCAAATTTCAAAAAGGGATTTGAAAAAATCACAACTACAAAAACAATAGGAATGGAAATGGCATTTGTAACGGAAGACATCGAAAAAGATTTCCAAAAGGCAGTTGATGCAGGAGCTATCGAATTTGAACCCATCAAGCAAAAACCATGGGGACAAAAAGTGGGTTATGTGAAAGACATCAATGGCATTCTGATTGAAATTTGTACGCCTGTAAAGAATTGAATTTCGACGCTCATACTCGTGAGTTTTTAGACTTTATTCTGAAATAATTTGTAATGGATGGAAATAAGGATTTTTTTGCTAATCAAGGCGGTCAAATATGAGTTATGCCGTCGCATAGGGATTGTTTTGCCAACGAAGAGTAGTGAAAAAAGACTATTTAGCTCCATACAAATTATTTCAGAATAAAGTCTTTTGTATATTTACCTCATGAATAAATTTATTGCGCTCTTTGCACTTGTTTTCACATTTGCATCCACGGTCAACGCCCAGAGAACCCTCAATGGAGTTACACTTCCCGCCGAACTTTCATTCAATAATCAAACACTCATCTTGAATGGCGGCGGTATCAGAACAAAATTCTTTTTCAAACTCTACACCGCCGGATTATACCTTCCGAAAAAAAGTAGCGATGGCAATGCCATTTCAAAAGCCGACGAGATAATGGCGGTACGCATGGAAATCACCTCCAACATGATTACCAGCAGCAACATGAGTGAGGCGATTAATGAGGGTTTTGACAAAAGCACAGGTAAAAACACCTCAGCCATCAGAGACCGAATAGATAAAATGTTGAAAACATTTTCCGGCGAAGAGATTAAAATAGGTGATGTATTTGACATCGTATATGTTCCGGGAATTGGTACACAAACTTATAAAAACGGGAAGCTAAAAAACACACTTACCGGACTGGATTTTAAGCAAGCATTATTTGGTATTTGGCTGTCGAATAATCCTGTCGAAAGTAACTTGAAGAAAGGGATGTTGGGGCAATAAAACCTATCCCAAAGTCCCCAACGCAGACGTAATATTCGACTCAATACGCTGCATCACGTTCTCATTATCAGCCTTTTGAAATGGCTCGCCCGTTATTTTCTCATACAATTCAACGTAGCGATCGGTCACACTATTTACAAAATCATCCGGCATCGTAGGCATGGTCTGTCCCTCTTTACCTTGAAAGCCGTTTGCCATCAACCACTCACGCACAAATTCCTTAGATAATTGCTTCTGCTTTTCGCCTGCCGCTTGTCGCGCTTCATAACCATCCAAATAAAAATACCGCGAACTATCCGGTGTATGTATCTCATCAATTAAATAAATTTTCTCACCGATTTTACCAAACTCATACTTGGTATCTACCAGAATCAAACCGCGCTCGGCAGCCATCTCCGTACCGCGCTTAAATAAGGCGCGTGTATAATTTTCCAATCGAATATAATCTGCCTCACTCACAAGCCCTCGCTTCAAAATTTCCTCGCGGGAAATGTCTTCATCGTGCCCTTCCATTGCCTTCGTCGTAGGCGTGATAATGGGTTCGGCAAAGCGGTCATTTTCGTTCATACCTTCCGGTAAAGGCACGCCACACAGCTCGCGCTTGCCCGACCTGTATGTACGCCACGCATGACCTGTGAGATAGCCGCGTATCACCATTTCTACCATCAGTGGCTCGCAACGCAATCCAATCGCCACATTCGGGTCAGGTACAGATAGTACCCAATTCGGCACGATGTCTTTTGTGGCTGCAAGAAATTTCGCAGCAATCTGATTCAAGACCTGCCCTTTGTATGGAATCGGTCGTGGTAATACATGGTCAAAGGCAGAGATACGGTCGCTTGCTACCATAACCAAATGTTGACCAACCGAATATACATCACGTACTTTTCCTCTGTAAAATTTGGTTTG
>JAHDEO010000360.1 GCA_020628725.1 Saprospiraceae bacterium | reverse complement strand
TTCAAGACGAAAACTAAACACAAAATAATCTACCCAAGTTGGTAAACTTATTTATGTCGCGTCCCTATGCCATTTTGTCAGCAAAAACGAGGTGGTACAAGATTTGAAAAACGAGTTTGTACATTTACATTAATCTAATATCAAATTAGTTCAACATATGCAAACAGGTAATATCTCAGTACAAACGGAGAATATCTTTCCTATCATCAAACAATTCTTGTACTCCGACCAAGAAATTTTCTTACGCGAATTAATTTCCAATGCCGTAGATGCGACTTCTAAAATAAAAACCCTCGCATCAAAGGGTGAAGCTACCGGCGAATTGGGTGATTTGACTATCGACATCAAGTTAGATAACGATGCTAAAACACTCACTATCAGCGATAATGGTATTGGCATGAGCGAAGAGGAGGTCAAGAAGTACCTCAATCAGGTTGCCTTTTCGAGTGCACAAGAGTTTTTAGAAAAATACAAAGACGAGAGTTCGATTATCGGACATTTCGGATTGGGTTTTTACTCAGCGTTTATGGTGGCAGACAAGGTAGAAGTCATCACAAAAACGTATAAAGACGAAAAAGCCGTCAAATGGACTTGTAAAGGTGACCCCGAATATACGCTCGAAGACGCTGACAAATCGGCACGCGGTACAGACATTGTGCTACACATCAGCGAGGATAGCACAGAATTCTTAGAAAAAAGCCGTATCGAAGGCTTGTTGAATAAATACTGTAAGTTTTTACCCGTAGAAATCAAATTCGGTACAAAAACAGAAACGATTTATGAGGGCGAAGGCGATGATAAAGAAGCCAAAGAAATTGAAACAGACAATATCATCAATAATCCACATCCGATTTGGAAGAAAAAACCAACGGATTTGACGGATGAAGATTACAAGAATTTCTATAATGAATTGCATCCGTTTAGTGCGCCACCTTTATTTTGGATTCACTTGAATATTGATTATCCGTTTAATTTGACGGGGATTTTGTATTTCCCGAAATTGACGAATAATATTGAGGTGCAGAAAAACAAAATCCAACTCTACTCCAATCAGGTGTATGTGACGGATAATGTGGGCGAAATCGTCCCTGAATTTCTCACGCTATTACATGGTGTGATTGATTCGCCGGATATTCCTCTGAATGTATCGCGTAGTTATTTGCAGAGTGATAAAAACGTGAAGCAAATCACGAATTATATCACGAAGAAGGTCGCCTCGAAATTAGAGGAGATGTTCAAGAAAGACCGCGAGAATTTTGAGGAGAAATGGGAAAACATGGGCATTTTCGTGAAGTACGGTATGCTGTCGGAAGAGAAGTTTTACGAAAAAGCAGAGAAATTTGCCCTGCTCAAAAACGTAAATGACAAGCATTTCACCATAGAAGAATACCGCGAAAAAATCAAAGACACCCAGACTGACAAGAATGAGCGTTTGGTGATCTTGTACACCAATAATCCGGCTCAGGAATTAGATAACTATACCATTGCAGCACAAAATGCGGGCTACGATGTCTTGAAGTTTGACCAACCGCTTGATAACCACTTTATCCAAAAACTCGAAACTTCGCTCGAAGGCGTCACTTTCACGCGCGTCGATTCCAATACGCTTGATAAGCTCATTGATAAAGACGAAAAACGCGAATCTGTCCTCAGCGAAAAGCAGCAGGAAAAAGTGAAAACCGTCTTTACAGAGCAAGTAACGGATATGGGGGCAAGCGTTTCGCTCGAAGCCTTATCACCTGATGAACAGCCAGTCATCATCACCAAGCCCGAGTTTATGCGTCGTATGCGTGAAATGTCGGCAATGCAAGGCATGGACATGAGCGCGATGCCTGATTCGTATAATGTGGTCGTAAATACCAATCACCCGCTTATTGCCGAGCGACTTGTCAAAGCAAAGAAAAAGCAAGGAGAATTGGCGAAGCACTTGTACAATCTCGCACTCCTCAATCAAGGCATGTTGCGCGGTACAGACTTGTCAGAATTTATTAATAAGAGTATTGAATATTTGACTAAGTAATTGTATTGACGGTTTCAACCGTCAAGTAGCTCATATGCCCCAAGATCATAAGTGACAGGACATTTTTCTGCGGAAGAGTGTCCTGTTTTTGCATATTAACCCGTAATTAAAAAACAGCAAAAACAAACATAAAAACCTAAAAAACAAAATTATACATAGTGCAAAATTATTTTTTCATAAGAAATAAACATGTAAATCAGGCAAATCCTTTCCTTTATTTCATCAAGAAAGTACATAAATTTGTGACATAAGTTATTTCCTAAATCTAAAATCGTTATTTATGAAAAAGTATCTGTTTGCTTTACTGATGCTGTGCTTGTTTATGTATGCTTGTGAACAAGAAAGCATCACCTCCGAATTGACCTCCCATGAGATTACTGATAGAAGTGAGTTCTGTGACCTCAAAGAAATTCCGCTCTACATCCCACCTATTACCAGTGTACAAGGCAATATTGATTTCAGTACGGCATTTGCTGTCACCGAAAGTACTGATTATGAGTCAGCTAACAATGTCAATGTAGCCGTTCAGAACATTTCTTACAGTGTAAACGAAACGCCCACAGGAAGTTCATTTGCACATCAAAATAATACGAATTATAATTTAAGGATAAGTGCGACCTACTATAATGGAGCAGCGTGGATTACGGATGAATTTTCCATAAAATTTAAAGTCAATAATGGACAATTGGTATGGGAAAGCCGCAGCTCATGCCTGTATGACGACGACAGAAGCAATGAAATTAACTCCAGAACTATTCAATCTGTAATTATAGCCGATTAAGCACTCATTTGGAGGAAAGCACTCAAGCCGTATATATTCGGTTTGGGTGCATTATCTTTTTATCAACTCTTCTGCTTTCTCTATAAGCCATCTCTTAGCAGTAACATTATCACATGACTTAATCCTTTCCAAAATAGGAGTCACTTGAGGTTTATACTTTATATGGCGTATCCTTTCCAGTTCACTGGCAAATTTGATAAAATTCTGTATCTCCTCAACAAAATTTTTAGCAAGTTTCCCTCTGCGAAGGCTTCTTCGCAAAAAATCTCTGAAAGCCTGAGCTGAGGCATTGAATAATTCACTGAACTCCTCTAATTCATAATAGCATCGTAGTCGAAGCGTTCGGTCATAGACTTCATGGAGGTGGCTTTGGAATTTCGTATGTAACAATCGCTCTATAACCCTCTCATATAATCTGTCTTTAAAATCCACAATTGCGTGAGCAATAGACACAAGAGCCTCTCTCTCATCCTCACTTAAAGTAACCCCAAAGGTATCAATAAAATATCTTGCCCATTCTAAATCTCCAAAAGAACAAGCCGTACTCACGATATTTAAGAAACGGAAGCCAGATAAATTTTCCTCTTTGAAAATCCATTGTTTTTCTATGGCTTGTTTATTCAATTCAAAAGCTCTTCGGTGTGCCTCATGCTTCTCAACCGTTCTATCACGTAAAGAAATATGATTCAGTAAATCTATCAGGTCATTACGCTCCGGCTCATCAAAGGATAATACACTTTCAATAAACCGTTCTTCCAAGTGAGGATAATTCTGAAACTCCTCTGTCACAAGTATATCAAGCAACTCCGCCAAGAACTCAATCTGGCTATTTTGCAAAGACTTATTATTTTCAAGGATTTCCCGAATGAGATATTGCTTTTCGATAAAGTCTGCGCCTGATATATTCACAAAATCTTCTGATATTTTCAGGCAAGAAGTCCAGAATAATTTTTCGGCAAAATAATACTTATCCAATTGCTGAATTAATACCTCGTAAGTAATCAAACTCTTGTCAGTTTGCACATAACCGGGATGCGTAAAAGCTATCTTTTTCAATAAATACTCATTATGCAAGTGTTTTATTCCCGGCGGTTTTTCGCGATCCCACTCTTGTTCTATTTTTTTGATTTTTTTGAAAAAAAACTCATCCAATCCGCGCCTTTTATAGGCTTCCAACAATAAAAAATTATTCTGTTCTTCTTGAATTTCCAATTCTTTCTCTACCAAAAACTTATTAAGTTTTGCGCCTATATTATCCACCAAGTCACTGACCTTTCTAAGCGGCATACCGGAAAACAACTTTTGAGCGATATATTCACGGTTCATTTTTTTGTCTGGAAATTCGGGGTGATATTTTTCCAAATACTCAAAAAAATCAATTCTATGCTGCGATGTTCTTTCTGCTGTTCCTTTCAAATACCTCCCAAAAGCCTTCATTTCTTTCGGCTCAAGCGTTTTCAAAATCTTGATTAATTCTTTTTCTGTCATGGTGTGTAAATTTAAACATCGGAAAGAAATATTTTTTGTAGAGCTAATGTAAACATTGGTTATCTATCCAAGAAAAAAATACGACAAAACTATCATACTTTTAGATTAATTTAACAAAAATAAATACGTAAATACAGAGTAGCTCATGCATTTTTAAATAACTAATTATCAAACACTTATACTCAAAATCACAATAAAATCACATTAATTTCACCACAATAACTCCGATTTTTAAAGGCAAATTGGTGTTGTATAAAAGTATAAAAAAATCGAATATTACAATATGATTTAGAGAGAAAGCAAAGTAAGACGTGTGTAGGTTTTAGGGAATAACTTTGCTTTATCTGCTCTCGAATCAAAAAAACATCAACTTTATCAAGAGTTCATAAAGACGGTCGTATGCACGTTCTTGTCTTTGTCCGAACATACTCTTTAGGGAGGGATGTTCGGCTCTCTTTAAATCAAAGCCAGCCGAAACAAAATAAAGCACTCTTGCAAGAGTAACCCAAAAAACTGTCCTAAATTATGGTTTGTGCAGGATATTCTCATACAGATGAATATCCTGCCACCTTTATCAAAACCGGATGAGACCAATATCAATCAAGTAGGATAAATAAAAAAAGAAGCCTACCTACTGCCAAAAACAGTACATAAGCCTCTCTGATAAATAGGCTACTCGACAGTTCAATACCGACTTTGCACAGTTTCGCATCAATGACCTCAATACTTTATCCGAAGGCGTTTATTTCTACCACATTCAGGTGGGCAGCCATTCCAAAACTGGAAAAATATCCGTATTCAGGTAGTAACTTTTGAAAAGGCTAATTATCTGCGGTGTATCAAAGCAATTTGATACACCGTTTTTTTATGCTAATTTTGAACCTCAAAGTACTATAGACTGATACATGAATTTTTCATCAAAATTAATAGAAGACTCCGTCAATGCTTTTGCCACCTTACCCGGTATTGGTAAAAAGACGGCGTTGCGCCTCACCCTACACCTGCTCAATATGCCGCCAGAAGTGAGTGAATCACTCTGCGAGCCAATATTGAAAATGCGGCAAAACATCCAGTTTTGTAGCACGTGTCACAATATTTCTGATGAGGTGAAGTGTTCGATTTGTACGGATAAAGGGCGCGATAGGTCGGTCATTTGTGTGGTCGAGAGTATTCGGGATATTATGGCGATTGAAAATACGAATCAGTACAGAGGCTTGTTTCATATTTTGGGTGGCGTGATTTCACCGATTGAAGGCATCGGACCGAGCGATTTGAATATTAACACCTTAATAGACAGAGTAAAAGCCGGTGAAGTCAAAGAAATTATCATGGCAATCAGCCCCACGATAGATGGCGAAACCACCATTTTCTACCTCTCCAAACAACTCTCCGAATTGCCCGTAAAAATCACCACGCTTGCACGCGGCATCTCCTTTGGCGGAGAACTCGAATATGCCGATGAACTTACACTCGGACGCTCAATAGCCGCAAGGCTTCCCTACGGGAAGTAGTTTTTGGTTTATTTAGTTTACTAAGTTTATTGGGTTCATTAGGTTTATTTATTTCATTAGTTAACGGGATTTTGCGTAGTAAAATTCAACCCTCAATAAACTCTATGAACTACCAACAAAAAAAGGAGCCATCCCAATCATTATCAGGACGGCCCTTCATCCAAAAAACAAAAAACACGCTTAGCAATATCTTGTCAAATTGACAATTACTGCCATATTCCAATATTTTCTTCCACTGTTTCTTGTACGTAGCTGTTCTTGTTTTAGATTCAGGTGCTAAATACACGGATTCTACAAGTTTATTCAATCCGAAAACATGGCAGATTGTGACAACATTTAACAGGTATATAAGCGGACGTTATCTTGATTTTAACTTGATTAAGTCGTTTTTTTATGATAAATTATTAGCATTAAAAGACAAACAGTTTTACACAATTTTTACATATATAAATTTTCAATTACCCGCTATGAAAAAAAAGATATTTCATACAAAATATTTGCTACTGCTCATTGGATGCTTTCTCTGTAATTGGGCTTTCACTCAGGAAGTGTTTGTTTCGGAAAGTCGCAATATTCGCAATGACGACGCTTATGCCATTATCGGAAAAATAGATGAACACATACTCTTGTTTCTTGATAGAGCAGATAAATACGAATTGCAGGCATACGATGAAGAAATGAACGAAGTGTGGATAAAAGACATCACGCTCGACAGCAGACGCGCTAAAATATTGAATGTCAGTCAGTCAGGAGATAGTTTTACGATTATTTATCGACATAATAAACGCGGAAAAATACTCACACAAGCAGCAGAATTTGACGGCAAAGGTGAACTTATCAAAAACGATACGGCACACATACAACCCAATCGCGGCTTTTACTCGCTCGAAGACCATAGCATTTCGGAAGATGAGCGTTTTGTGCTGATGTATCAATTTGAATTCAACACACGCATATACGCGACGGTGTACGACCTGCACAATATGGAAACTGCTTGGCACAAAGTATTTAGTATTAATGACCTTGATGTTGACCGTGACTTCGTTCAGGCAATTGTGGACAATACGGGTACGCCATATTTTATTTTTGCAAAAGATAATCGCCGCACGAAACGTGACGAAAATCGTTTCTACATGATTTCGTATGATGCAGAAACCGAAAAAGCAGCGGAAATCAATGTGCCACTAAGCGGATATGTATGGTTTGATGTCTTATTCAAATATGACAATCTAAATGAACGCATAGTGGGTGCGGGTCTGTTTTTGGATAAACGCTACGCGGAAGCAACGGGCTATTTCTATCTCAATTTTGCCCCTCAACAACCGAATAAACAACAAACTCATTTCCAAAATTTTGACCCTAAATTTGTCGTGAGAGCTATCGGCAAAGAAACTAAAAACCAAAGCATCGGCGAAGTCAGTGTACAAGATTTGGTACTTACACAAGATGGCGGCGCCTTGATAATTGCAGAGCGCAACCGTTTTTATTCGCGCACAGGTTCTACGCTTGGAAATATTTATGCAGCTAATCAAGCGCAGGTCTTTCGCATGGATTATCATTTCGAGGATATTTTGCTGCTCGCCGTTCACCCCGATGGGAAATTACATTGGAATGATGTACTGCAAAAACGCCAATTTTCGCAAGACGACGGAGCGCGTTTTTCTTCTTATTTGCTCATGCACACGCCGCGCAACTTGCGTTTTGTGTACAATGATGAAATCCGTTATAAGACCACAATTAACGAATATCTTGTTGGCACTACAGGCAATCAACAACGCAACAGCATCTACAACACAGAATCCAACGATGTCTCTCTCCTACTCCGCGAAGGCAAACAAATCGCTGCAAATGAAGCTATTATAGCCAGCGAGCGACGAAGTAATCTTAAGTTGGCAAGGCTCGTTTATTAGTGATTAGTAACTGGTGATTAGTGATTAGTTGAATTATCCATTGACAAACTAATCACTAAT
>JAHDEO010000359.1:2289-7788 GCA_020628725.1 Saprospiraceae bacterium | reverse complement strand
GTTGAAACTTGGGGCTACCAAATCGGGCGTGTCTATGACACTTTTTTCAATAATAATGTATTTTTATTTTCCGAAACTTATCACGTTCAAAGTACAACAACATCACTAAATATTATAATTTGAGCAAACATATAATCACACGAATAATGTCAAGCATTGACGCCGGAGAAATCGGAATGATTCGAGATAGCAAACGACTCGAAGCAGGAGATTTTTGTACGGTGGATATTTCTACGGTATTGGGTCGTAAGCAGCCCGTCGTTTGCAGTTTGACACGAGTGGAAGGACATGACTTCAGAGTACTTTCTATGCGGACGCCGCTTGGTGAGACGGGAAATGTCGAAGCATTGGAGGAACGTTATGGGATATATAATTTTGCTTACGAAAATAATTTCCAAACCGTACGTTTATGTTACGACGCAGACGCGCCTGACCTGTATGGCGTGTATATGCGTGTAGATTTGCCCGTATTACCTGACGATGCTAATGGCGATAACTCCCTGAGTGCCTATGAATTAAATAAATCACTTGAAGCCCTCGTCGAATGTGCCGACATGACAGAACGCCTCGTTTTCCACCAACAAGATATTGATATGGAAGCTATGCACATCGACAGTCGCCAACTCAATCGAGCTGATGATACGCTACGCAAAGAAGTCTCAACGGTCAAATTATCAGGCAAATGGCGATTGGCTTGGAACAAAAAATATATCCAACTTTTTGAAGTATTGGATAAAAAGGTCGGCACACAAGCCCAACTCTGGACAATGAATCACCAAACACCCTTCGTCAAATTTTTGACTGCTCAACAAAAAACGGAAGCCAGCCTTAGCTATCTCGCCAAAGATATTCAGGACAAGGAATTGAAGGTGTTGGAGACGTATTTTCATAGTCAATGGTAATACAGGCTTCCAGCCTGTCCCGCCCACACATACAGGCTGGAAACCTGTATTACCTTTTTCCCAATCGAAAACCCCAACCTACCTTCACAGGCAATTCCAACACCGAATTGATATTCCCATAATTTTTATACTTCGGACTATTGGTGTACCGAATACCAAGACTGGCATTAGCAAAAAATCGTTTGCGAGACTGCCATTCCACTTCGGGCGAATATTCCAATCCCCAAGCAAATAAGGGCTTTTCACGGAAAAGTGCCAAGCCCAATTGCAGCCCCGACGTACCCGAAATACGCCAAGCATCTTTCGTATAATACGTAAAATTGTAACCTGCATTGATACTCACCTGATTGCCCCAATCTATCATTCGATATTCCAAGCCGCCTCGTATTCTGCCCTTTCCAAAATCGTGTTGATAGGTCAATTCTAAACCACCGCCACCGTAAAAGTAACCGCCTCCGCCATTGTATGCCATGCCGGGAAAAGATTCAAAATTCAGGGAGATTTGTTGGGCAGAAAGGCTTGTTGCCACACAAAAGAAAAAAGATATGTAAAGTAGTTGTTTCATAAGCAATGAGTCCATAGTCGGTGGTCGATAGTCCATAGTTTAACGTGAAACACTGTCTCGCGTCCACCTATGGACTATGGTCTATCGACTATGGACTACTATAAATTATTTACCTCAAAAAAAGTTCTTAAAAAATCGCGGACTTCGGCTTGTTGAGTAGCGGCGTCGATAGTAGCTGCTCCATCGCCTGCTTGTGCACCGTAAGAGCCAAATTGAGCATGATTACCGCCGGGAATGTCGTGATAAATCGTTTGTCCGCTTGTGCCGTTAGTAGGTATTTCTGCAAGTGTAGCCACATCCAAACGAGATGGCAAATTAGGTTCATTTTCCACAAGGTCGCCCGGATTACCGACTACATCAAATTCGGCAGTGAACAGCATCACAGGTGCTTCCCAATCCGATAAATCCGAAATAGAGTAAGCAGCCAACAAAAATAAACCCGCGTAAGCATCGCGATGGTCGGCAGCATCCATACAAGCGACCACACCACCGAGCGAGTGTCCGCCAATCACCCAATTATCCACTGCATCAAAATCTTCAATAAAACGGTGTGCTTTGCCGCTATTTGCAATTGCCAGATTTGCCGCCACCTTCATAATCACCACTTGCCGACCATCCACACTGACCAATTCTTCAAACGCCTCTATATACGCATGTGGGTCCACCAAGCCACCGGGATAAAATATAATTCCGGTAGCAAGCGGCGCAGTATTCGCAGGTGTGAGGGAGATGTAATCGGGTGTTTCTTCGATAGATACGGCAGTGCTTACTTCCACATTTTCAGGTAGATAGCTGCATGAAAAGCAACAGCACACAATCATCAATAGTAATAGTTTCTTCATTAATTTTGTGTTTAGTCTTTAGCAGAACAATGTGAGTGAAAGAAAGTTTACCCTCCGTACCGGCTGCTTTAGCTGCCGAAAAGGTTCGCAGAACCTTTACCTCGCGGATGTGCATGTATGGCATGTTTCGGGCTTACGCCCGGCGGCAGCTAAAGCAGCCGGTACGATTTTACTTCAATTTAAACTTTTTCCTTACCTTTTCAATTCATTTTAAAGACAAATGCCTAAACCAATCCCAACAAAATTCCGTATTTTTGTAGATATATGAATATTTCACTGACAGAAAGAGCAAATCGTTACAGCAAAGCTACACAACTCGTAGAGGTAGATAGTGTTGTGCAATTTGAAATTCCTATGCACCCGAAACACGAATTTTTCGTGGATTTTTCGGATGTGCGTGGCGAGTTTGAGGAGAAAGTTGTTTATAAAGCCCTGAATATCAACCCCAAAGATTTTACTTACAATTACAAAGTAAATGAAGACAATAAAACCCTGCTTTTTTTGGCAGGAATGCGCGGGTCGGGTAAAACCTCTGAATTACTGAAAATTATTGAAAAAGTAAATAACGAAAATGCTTTTTTCTGTGTCTTTTGCAGCCTTGATATTGGGCTTGATATTAATGACATGGAATATATGGATATTCTTGTTTTTCAATTGGAACGCCTGTTTCAAGAATTAGAAGAAAGAAAAGTTGAAATCGGTAATGACATCATTGGTGCTATGCAAACGTGGTTTAGCGAACGCATCAATGAAGTCAATCATTTAATTCGCCAAAGTGAAGGATTTGAACTCGAAATTAAAGCCGGAACGCCGAGTTTGTTGAGTTTTATTGGTGTTATGGCGAAGGTCAAAAGCGGTTTATTGGGTACGAGAGATAATGCCGATAAAATCCGAACAGTCCTAAAAAACAACTTTTCCGATTTCGTCCTCAAAATCAATGATTTCTTTAACCACGTTAATGATGTATTGCGCCAGCAAAATGTCGCACAAGAACTGCTGTTTGTGGTGGACGGTTTGGAGAAAGTTGCCACCAAAAAGGAAAGAATGGAAATCGTGGACAACGAAGCAGGGCGCATACGGCAAGTCAAAATCAATACGATTTTTACGCTGCCCATAGAATTGATGTATTTGCAACGCAAGCTCGAAGCCTTCAGTACCATAGTTTCATTTCCTTTTGTAAAGGTTAAAGAACAAAACGGTGATG
This sequence comes from Saprospiraceae bacterium, assembly GCA_020628725.1. Taxonomy (GTDB): domain Bacteria; phylum Bacteroidota; class Bacteroidia; order Chitinophagales; family Saprospiraceae; genus JAHDEO01. The sequence goes on along the minus strand of JAHDEO010000359.1, from coordinate 4,275 downwards.
TGGTGCAGGAAGCTATCAAACGATTTGAAGAGTTTGTATATAAACGTATTGATATTTCTCTTTTTGATAAACCTGAAACCGTACAAAATGCTATAATTTACAGTGGCGGTTCTCCACGAGAATTATTACGCATACTCGAATACGCCAATATATACGCTGACGATGACAAAGGTTTCATTGATGAAATTGCGATGAATAAAGCCATCAAAAAACTCGCTTCCCAATCCTCGCAGTACATTTCCCAAGAAGACCTCAAACACCTCAAAACGCTAAAAGAAAATAACGAAAAAGGCATCAGCACACCCTTTGGAAAAGAGTGGCAAGACCTTTTGGAAAACCGCATCATCATGGAATACAACGACGGCACTTACAAGCGCGTCAATCCCCTCGTAGAAGCCTCTGAACTCTACCAATATCATGTCGGATAATTACCTTACGGAATCTCCTTTTTTATTCAAACTCTTGCGAACGCCCGCCTTCCGTTTTATTGTGGTCAATCACAATTACTACGGCTTTGTACGCCAACTCCGTGAAGACTTACAAAGCCGTTTCTCTGACCGCCCTCTACGCAGTATGGATGTCGAAAAACACGATTTCAGAGCCATATCCGATGCTTATAACGAACTCGATACCGGTTTTTTCCTGATAGAAAATTTTGAACAACTCTTTAAACAAACCGACCAAGCCGAAGAACAACAACGCCGCGAAGGTATCACTAAAGGACTCAACCGCACCCGTGACCGACTTGCCCTCAAACCCATTGCTTTCATCGTCTTTATGCTGCATTCCGAAGAAGAACGCTACATAGCGCGACTGATGCGGCAAATGCCCGATATGTGGTCGTTTCGTGCTTTTATACTTGACCTTCGTAAGGAATATGAATCGCAAAATAGTGACTTACGTATGCCCGATACGGACACTCGCAGCGTGGACATCAGCACACTCGGCGGCAATACCCAAGAGGAAAAACTCCAAGAACTTGACCGCCTCAAAAAGCTACTAACCACTACCTCCAATATCTCTACACTCAAAACGACTTACCAGCAAATTGCTCAAATACAGCAAGACGTAGGGCATTACCTCAATGCCGTAAAGACTTGGCAGCAGGTGCAGGATATTGAGGATAATTTATTTCAAAAAAATTATATTTATATAGAACAAGGTGACTTATATCGTACTGCGGGAGAACTGACACCTGCATTGCAATGCTATGAAAAAGCATTAATTCATGTAGAAAAAAACTCAGAACAGCATGGTCTTATCTTTGAAAGAGTAGGCGACACTTACAGCAATTTAGGAAGATTAAATGATGCCTTACAATGCTTTGAACAATACAGTACAATATTCAAAAACTTATTAAGCAAAGATAAAGACAACTCCGACTACAAAAATGGCTTGGCAATTTCTTACTCAAAACTGGGTTCTACGCATAGTAGCTTGGGCAATTTGCAAAAGGCTTTGGAATTTTTTGAATTAGATGCAGATTTGACAAAACAACTCTATGAGAGCTATCCCTCGAATGTCAGCTTTAAAAATGGCTTGGCAATTTCTTACGAAAAACTGGGTGATACGCATAGTAGCTTGGGCAATTTGCAAAAGGCATTGGAATTTTTTGAATTAGATGCAGATTTGACAAAACAACTCTATGAGAGCTATCCCTCGAATGTCAGCTTTAAAAATGGCTTGGCAATTTCTTACTCAAAACTGGGTGATACGCATAGTAGCTTGGGCAATTTGAAAAAGGCATTGGAATTTTTTGAACAATATAATGAATTAGAAAAACAACTCTATGAGCGCTATCCCTCGAATGTCAGCTTTAAAAATGGCTTGGCAATTTCTTACGAAAAACTGGGTGATACGCATAGTAGCTTGGGCAATTTGCAAAAGGCATTGGAATTTTTTGAATTAGATGCAGATTTGACAAAACAACTCTATGAGAGCTATCCCTCGAATGTCAGCTTTAAAAATGGATTGGCAATTTCTTAC
>JAHDEO010000359.1:0-2189 GCA_020628725.1 Saprospiraceae bacterium | reverse complement strand
CTATGAGAGCTATCCCTCGAATGTCAGCTTTAAAAATGGATTGGCAATTTCTTACTCAAAACTGGGTGATACGCATAGTAGCTTGGGCAATTTGCAAAAGGCTTTGGAATTTTTTGAATTACGAAGTGAACTTGGAAAACAACTCTATGAGAGCTATCCCTCGAATGTCAGCTTTAAAAATGGATTGGCAATTTCTTACGAAAAACTGGGTGAAACGCATAGTAGCTTGGGCAATTTGCAAAAGGCTTTGGAATTTTTTGAAGATGAAACAGTACTATTTGAGCAACTCTATGAGAGCTATCCCTCGAATGTGAGCTTTAAATTCGGTCTTGCCGTTTCATATTCCTCATTAGGAGATTTTTACAGAGATAAAATGAATGACAAAATAAAAGCAAAGCCTTATTATCAAAAGTGTTATGACTTGTATGAGGAGTTGGTAAAGGATTTTCCTTCTTATTCCAAATTTCAAAATAATTATGACTGGGCGAAAAGAGATTTGAGCAGCGTAGAATAAAGTAACACAGGCTTCCAGCCTGCCCTCGCGCATACGTACTACTGCAAGCACATAAAAGATGAAACCCCAACATCTAAACAAGTAAATGTCATACCGCACGCGATGCGGTATCTTTTGCCCCCAAAACACAATTTTGGCAGATTCGTATCTATTCAAATTGTGCTATCTTGCAGGAGATACCGCATCGAGTGCGGTATGACCGGCATTTTTTGAGTTTTTGGACTTTGTATGTGCATATAGTACGCAGGCGCAAGCCGGAGGCGTTACGCTACGGTATTCCACAAATATTTTTCGTACATTTGCCCACCAAATCAGCATAAAAATGAACGTATCACCCCATTCATTCGTTATGCTATTTTACGTTTTTACAGAAAAAAATATCGCATCAAAAAATGAGTGCAACAGAAGAAAAAAAGAGCCTCAATTTCATAGAGCAAATTATAGAAAAAGACTTGGCAGAAGGCAAGAATGACAAGCGGGTGCATACCCGTTTTCCGCCCGAGCCGAATGGTTTTTTGCACATTGGTCATGCCAAATCAATATGCCTCAATTTTGGCATTGCCAAGCAGTATGGTGGCAAGACCAACCTGCGTTTTGATGACACCAATCCGGCAAAAGAAGAGCAGCGATACGTGGATGCGATAAAGGAAGATGTCGAGTGGTTGGGCTTTGAATGGGCTGGCGAAGAGGTCTTTGCATCGGACTATTTCGATACGCTGTACGACTATGCCGTGCGCCTCATCAAAGCAGGCAAAGCCTACGTAGATGACTCTACACCGGACGAGATAGCAGCGCAAAAAGGCACGCCCACCGTACCGGGCAAACACAGCCCTTACCGCGAGCGGAGTGTAGAGGAAAATCTGGATTTATTTGCGCGAATGAAGGCGGGTGAATTTGACGAAGGCACGAAGGCATTACGCGCCAAAATAGACATGTCGCACCCGAATATGCACATGCGCGACCCGGTCATTTATCGCATCAAAAAAGCGCATCACCACCGCACGGGCGATAAGTGGAATATCTACCCGATGTACGATTTTGCACACGGATTTTCGGATTCGATTGAGGGCATTACGCACTCGCTCTGTACGCTCGAATTTGAGGTGCATCGCCCCTTATACGATTGGCTGATTGACGCGCTCGACCTCTATCATCCGCAGCAAATTGAGTTTGCACGACTCAACCTCAATTACACGATTATGAGCAAACGCAAACTCTTACAACTCGTTGAGGATGCAGTAGTTACGGATTGGGATGACCCGCGTATGCCCACGATTTCGGGGATGCGCCGACGCGGTTATACTGCCGCTGCGATTCGCAATTTTGCGACCCGTGTAGGTATCGCCAAGCGCGAAAATGTGATTGATTTGTCACTCCTCGAATTTTGTGTGCGTGAGGATTTGAATAAAATTACGCCGCGTGTCATGGCGGTTTTAGACCCTGTGAAATTGGTCATCACCAACTACCCCGAAGGCGAGACGGACGAAATGGAAGTCATCAATAATCCCGAACGCCCGGAGGATGGTTCACGCAAGCTGCCATTTAGCCGCGAGTTGTATATTGAACGGGAGGATTTTATGGAAGACCCGCCAAAGAAGTTTTTCCGATTGGGCGTGGGCAGAAATGTGCGTCTGAAAGGGGCGTATATCATCAATTGCCATGATTTTGTGAAGGA
>JAHDEO010000358.1 GCA_020628725.1 Saprospiraceae bacterium | reverse complement strand
TGAAAACTGAAACAACCGCCATTCCACATTGAGTTGCGGAATGGCGGTTGCTTTTAAATTTGTTTTTTATCAGGTAAAATTAAATCTGCAAATCTTCAATGGCGTAAATTTTCAGGGATTTAATTCTGGCGAAGTCCTTTTTATTTTGAGTTAAAATGGGCAAATCGTGAACTAAAGCGGTTGCAGCCACAATAGCATCAGGAGTCGCAATGTTTCTTTTTTGTTTTAGCTCAATGGCTTTGTTGATAACGCCTGAATCAATAGGAAGCACCCGAATTGCATTAAAGAAATTTTCTAAATATTGTTTTTCAACTTTCTTTAATTGATGATAACCCAACACCTCAATCTTACAAATGGCAGAAGTAGTCAAGGAAGATTCGTTATTTCTTAAATATGAAAGTAACGAGGGATAGGTCGATTTAGATGCATAAATAATGATGTTGCTATCAATAATCATAGTTTAATCTCTGAAGGGTAATTGCCGTTCTTCCCTTGTGTTTCTTTGCCATTCTACGGGGTCGTCAATATCCTTGAAACTGTCGATTTTCGCTAATTGCTCCAACCAAAAAACAGGAGATTGTTCTTGCTTGTCCACTTCTAAGATATTGACTTTCAATCGTTTAGCGAAAGAAAGCAATAATTCTAAATCTTTTTGATTTGATATTTCTAAAACTAATTTTGCCATTTGTTTGATAAAAGTAAATAATAAAATACAAGTTACTAATAAATATTCCAAATATCCAGTCTTGTGTCAAAAACTCGCCGAAGGACATCATGGAAATAATGAAAAAACAAACCGCCATTCCACATTGAGTTGCGGAATGACGGTAGCTTTTAAATTTGTTTTTTGTATTGTGGCTTCAGTGCTTGATTTCAACGAAACGTAAATTTATAGATTAATTATCTCAATATTAAATGGTGGGTCAAAACTGTTGATACCAAATAAACCACCAAATTGAGATTCACAGATAAAAAGGTATTCGCTGCCATTATTTTCTAAGTACCAGATTCCTGAAACGTCGTCCAAACCTGTAGTAACTATGCTTCCTGTGGCAGTTGTAGTATCAGAAAACTCCAACTTATATACTATCCCCGCATCTGCCGGATCGCCGGTATCATTAGAAGAATAGTAAAGCGTGTTTTGGTCTGCGCCCCAAGTAATGCCATCAGCATTAATTTGATCGCCGGTTAATCCTGAAATATTTACTTCCTGCATAGTCCCCGCTTCTCCGTTATTTATTGGAATATACCAAAACTTGAAACCCAAGTATGCATAAAACCCACCAGAACCGTCATAAATAGTACCACCTACATTGCCGTCAATAGAAGGATCCCATTGAGAAGAGGTAAACCAACTGTCATTAACATTTCCGGTTGTTGGGTCAACTTCTATAATTCTTGGATTGCCAAAATCTGTGATATAATATTTGCCATCAACAATAGAAACGGTATGCCCGATAGTAAATTCAGGCAAATCCCATTCTCCTGTTTTAGTACCATTCATGTCATACTGAACAAGTTTGCTCGGACCGGGAGGAGTGGTAAATGAAAAATCGACATTGTTAAGTAGATTTAATACCACTGAGCCATTACTTTTTAAACCCCAACTTTGTGCATAACCAGTTTCTGCGGCTGCAAATAGTTGTGCTGTTGCATCGGTCTCTGTTAAATCAACTGTACGAATAGTACCATCGCCTAATCCACTTAAAAATACTCGATTGTTTATTATCGTAATATCTTCCGGGAAAAAAACATTGTCGTTAATTGTTAAACTATTGGGAATTTGAGGCATAGTTTCAAAAATAGCATAACGTTCTGCAAGGAATGTGTTTTCATCTATCATAGCAAAATAATCTGCTACAGTTGGGTCTGTTCCAAAAGCGGCTATCGAAGCATCAGCATCCGCCAAAGTTTCCCAAAAAACGATGACGGCGTATTTACCGTCGGCATCCACGCCGCTTGTCCGCCGGATAAATCCGGCTTGTTGTGAAGCGAAATCTTGCTCTATCTCGGCATCTCTTCTTTCAAAAGCATCCGTATCGACACCTGAATTAAGATTGAAGGTTGTGACTTCAATAACATTTTCAGCAACTAAACTAAAATTGATGTCCGGCACAGCAAAGGTCGTAAAACGCTCTGCACTAAAGGTGTTGCCGTCAATCATAGCAAAATAATCAGCCACCGTAGGGTCGGCTCCAAAGGCTGCAATGGAAGCATCGGCATCTTCCAAAGTTTCCCAAAAAACCATGACGACATATTTACCATTGGCATCAAGCCCACTCATGCGCTTCAAAAAACCCGGTTGCTGTGAAGCAAAATCCTGTTCTATTTCTGTGTCTCTTATCTCAAAAGCATTGGCATCTACACCTGTGTTGAGGTTGAAAGTGGTTACTTCTACAACAATGTTGTCATCTTCAGGGGTGTTGTCATCATCTTTTTTGCAAGATGAAAGTGCTAAAATGCTCACAAGAGCAAAAAGCAATATTTTATTCAAGTTCATTCTTTTTAATTTTTTATTAATTTAAAAACTATTATAAATGCTAATATTTCAATGGCAACTATTACGACATGAATCCAAAAATCGGCTGTTGGCGAGACGGGGGCATTCAAGACCGGATATAAAGGGTCAATTATCATTTCCTGACCTTCCCGAACGATATTCATCAGCAATACGACAAGAAATTGTTTTGGGTCTTGTGTGATGATGACATAGATAGATGCAATGACCATTACCAATGTTCTTGCCCCCATTTCATAAACCAAGTTTAGCATTGGTGCACCTTCTACCGAAACTCCGGTATCTGTCATCATCTGATGATTGAAAAAGTACATATACACCTGACCTAACATGATTAGAATTAGGATTCCCTGTACGATATTTACCCAGAGCGGAATTTTTGATTTGATATTTATCATATTTTTTTTAAAATTGTTAAAGCGCATGATAAGCACGGGATACTTCATAGCTATCTTCAAACCAATTCCAAAGTATCACTTTTCCGTCTTTCACTTTTACCCGTAAGGCGTAAGTGAACTCTTCGGTTTGTTGGTTCGAGTTGGTGAGTTCGCCAATCATTTGCCCAAAAAATGCAGCGGTATTGTCTTGAGCAAAGGCATCATTGGGTTCCCATTTAATGGTTTTGAATCCGGCACCAAATTTGGGCATGAAGTCTTCCAGAATGGCTTTTTTCCCTTTCCATGGCCCTATCCACGGCACATTGGAGTCACCTGCATTTTGCCAGACCATATCCTCGTGCATCAGGCTCGTCATTTTCTCCATATCTCCTTTTCCTATGGCATCCATAAATTGCATGGCAATGTCCATAGTTGCTTTTGATTGTGTGTCCATAGTATCTTCTTTGTCCGAATTGCAGCCCGATAGTGCGAACAGGCATGACAGGCTGATGATTAGAAATAATTGCTTCATGATTTTAATTGTTTCATTGCAGTTCCCCAATCTTCTAAGTGGTGAACTTCTACGACTTTTCCATCAATAATGGTGTGAATATCAATGGTCATAATTTTGAATGATTTTGTGCCATCGGTAGGCAAACCCATAAAATCGCCATTTGGCGTTCCGGAAGCCAAACTTCTAACGATATATTTGTTGCCCTCATTAAGTATTTCTTGTGGCTCCCATTTCAAATCCGGAATCAATTTCCAGAAGAATCCCAATTGTCCGGTCAGTTGTTCTTTGTTTTTGGATTCGACCGAACCTTTGGAAACAAAATTGTCTGCCAGAATGTCGGCTAATACGGCTTCCGGTCTTGTTTCTGTGTTTACCGTTAATGCTTTTTCATAAAAAGCCATCAATGCCTCTTTATTTGTCATATATGACTATTGTTTTTAAAAATTATAGAATGGTACAAAGGTAGGCAGGTCTTAAAAGCGGTTAAGGTGAAAATAAACTTATTTAGGGTAAAAATGGGAAAGTTAGTTTATTTAAGGTTTTCTCTGAATTGTTTGGGAGAGCATCCGGTTTTTTTTCTGAAATATTTGAAAAAGTTTGTGGAGTCATCAAAGCCGGCTTGGTAGGCAATTTCTGTCAAGGAAAGATTGGAATTGATGATGAGCCTTTTGATTTGAAGCATTACAATCTCATCAATGAAAGTTTTGGCAGATTTACCAACGATATTTTGTGTTACATTATTTAATGTTTTTGAGGTTACGCCCATTTTTTTGGCATAATAAGCCACTTTTTTACTTTCAAAACATTCTTTTTCTACCAGTTTTTGTAAGGCAATAAAGGGTAAATGGTATTTTTTACCGCTTAAATTTGCTCCTCGGTTGGATTTTATTCTAAAAAGCTGATGTATTAAAACTTGTGTCAAGTTTCTGATTATTTCAATGGAGTGTTGGTCTTTTACATGCAAATGTTCACGCTCAATTTGATGCAAGAGACTTATTGTTTCGCCAAATTCGCTGTGATTTAACTGCAACTTTGGCGAGCTTAACATTTCGTTGAATAAGTGAATTAATTTTACGGTTTCAATTTTATCTGAATAACGAATAATAAAATCTTCGGTAAAAACGAGAATTTTCCCTTGAGCATTGGTTTTGTAAAATTTGTGAATATTACTCTTTCGTAAGGTAAAGACCGTTCCCTTTTTGAACTCATAATCTTTATAATTTATACTGTGTTTTCCTTTTCCGTTCGTCATAATTACGATGACAAAAAAAGAAAGTTTGTGGTGTTCAAACTGGCTGTGGTCATCAGGTTTTCTATCTAAAATATCTTCTAAGCTGACTAAATCAAAATGATATTTTCCCGTCTTTTGATTATCAAAGGCGATTTCTTTTACCTTCATTTCACCTATTAATTTGTTGTTGACTTAGATTCAATTTTCGCCATTCCACATTGAGTTGCAGAATGACGGTTGCTTTTAAATTTGTTTTTTGTATTGCATCGGCTTCAGTGTTTGGCACCTTGGTATCGCATGAAGCCTTATTTATTGGCGGTAGTTTTCTATTCGACCGTCAAATTTTGCCGCGCAACAAGAAAATCAAAAGACAACTCAAACAAGCTTTTTCCATTCACTGTTGCATTCCAGGCACCATGACCAGCTCCCACCAAAGGGTTGAATTCGTGGTAAATCCCTAATGAGTTGTATATACTATCTAATTCGGTGGCTTCTGAAAACAGAACAGCCGGATCTAATGTACCATGTGCAATGAATAATTCAGGGTCACTACTATCATATCGGTTCAATCCATAAACAGCTTCAAACACCTCCAATTTTACATTGCTTCCCCAAAAATCCACCATACTTTTTACGTCATAAGTCTCATTTAGGTTTGTAGTAGAAAGCGTAGGGTCGTCGGTAATAGGAATTTCGTCCCTAAAGTCTTCTTGATTTGAAATGCCTAAGGTAATAGTAGATATTGCTCCTGCCGAGGCTCCTCCCACGGTAATAAAGTCTGTGTTTATGTTATAGGTGTTCGAGTTGGCTACAATCCAGCGAAGAGCTGCTTTTGCATCTCTTTGGGCGAGATACATAGCAGTGGCTTGCTGAACCTGACCTGAGTTCTGTGCTCCTTGCAAGGCATTCTGAATCCATTCTTGAGGTGCCATTCCTGTATAAAGCGTTAGTAATTCTTCTGGGGTCAGTCCTTGTATTGTACCTAATTCCTCTGTTGTTCTATAATCTATAGAAATGAAAACCCATCCTCTTGAGGCATAGTAATTAGCCATATCTACAATTTCAGGTTTCGTTTTTGTGCCGCCTGTAAATCCACCACCATGAATAAACATAAAAACCGGTCTATTGGTAGAATTGTTGTCGGGGTAGTAAACATCTAACAGCTGAGGCATCGCAATAGCAGTGTTCATTGCATCGAGACCAAGTCCTTCAGTGTATGTGATGTCTGTATCTACAATGACAGTATAAGTAGAATCAGCTTTAACGACAGGCGCAGAAATTTCCGGCAAACATCCTCCGATAATTGCAGAAAAGTCAGCCATTTCATCCGAAGAAAAGCCAGTGTCCAGATGTATTATAGTACCAGCATCATAGACAACTGTTGAACCTGCAAACACATTTCCCGTTGATACAATACTATTTCCTGACAGATAAGTACCTGAAGGGACAGGATTAGCTCCGCCGCCTCCCAAATCCGCATCCATCAAATCAGCAGGGCAATTTACCACAACATTGTCAAAACAAAGTTTGTAATCCGAATCGTGACTATTCGCAATGTTTTGAGCAACTGCATGTAAGTCCGTATTGAAACCTGTGTTATAAGAAAAGGTACTTAGGTCAACATTGTAAATACTATTGAGCCAGAGTAGTCCACCTGCTTCCCTAATGATGTCCCCTTGATGCCCTTTAGTATCAGTAAATAATGAAGTTTCTCGCGGACCAAACCTCGTAATAACATCCAGCAACACACTATCCTCATTCATTTGATCCAATGTTTTCGATATCTGTCCTGTAGGAATGGTAAAAAAATTGGTGGAAGGAAATTCAGTTCTTAAGGAATCTACCATCGTATTGTGAACAAGGTCATTAACAAAATAATCATACAGTTCTTGTATGGTATTAAAGCCAAAATCTTGCGCTCGTTGCTCCCAATCTGCGGGGAAATCAATTTGAGGTATAGCAATGAAAATAGTAATATTTGGATTGTTTTGTAAGGCATAATCTATCCAGGCACGATGTCCTTCAGTTAGATCAGCAGACTCGCCTCCAGTAGTCATTCCAAAGAAATCGATATTTCCCTGGTCAAGAGCCGCTTTGATTTCAATATGCTCCAGGCTTGTCGAATCATTCCAGAAGTTGATAGCCCATCCATTTTCACCTCCCCGTATTACAATTGTGCTATTGTGATTTTCAAATCCGGCATCGGTTGCCATAATATCAAGTTTCTCGGCATAAGGTCTAAAAAAGCTATTCCCTATTAATAGCATGTTATAACCCTGTGTTTCTTCTGTAATACAGTCTGCAGATTGTGCAGCAACACCAGTTGAAACTACCATAAGAAGAATGACGCATTTAAAGATTAATTTCATTATTATTGATTTTATATTTGTTAAATATTTTTTAGCAATAGAACTTTTCTAAATTATAACGAGTGACTAAACGCAATATGGGCTATCTGCCCATATTGCCATTTTAGCTTTTATTGTAAATGGTTTTATTCTACTTCAGTAATTAAATCTGATTGGTAATCACATATACTTAATACCATTTTTTAATTTAATTTTTTTAATAACGTTGTTGCTGCCAACTTGCCAAGTTCATTGGATGCTAATGGGCTCGAACCTGTAATTAGCTTTCTATCTACACACACTGTTTTATCCATTTTGGTATTCATCAAATTAGCACCAAGATTTTTCAGATTTTCACTTAAACCGTAAGGCATTTTACCTGGTAGGTATCCAATCATTGGTGTTTTATTATCTACTGAATCAGGAAAAACAGCCATATTATAGCCTTTGTATAAAAATGCTTGATTCCCCAAAGTAGTTGATAAAAATGCTCCAGGTCCATGGCAAAGACTAATGGTAAATAAGTTATTTTCATGTGCCCAGTTTAGAATTTTTGCCACATTTTTATCCTCAGGGATTCCGATCATAGCTCCATGTCCACCTGGTATAAAAACAGCTGCATATGAATCTGAATGGGCAAAAGAAGCATTGATAAAATCAGAGAGATTAACTGGTTTGTCAAAGGACGATTTATGTTCGTTGTAGATTGCATTAACATGCTCATCTTTTCTAGGGAAAGCCCACATTTCAAAAACAACTGGTTTTCCTGTTGGAGTTGCGATTTCAAATTCGAAGCCAGCATTTTTGAGATGGA
>JAHDEO010000357.1:1682-7815 GCA_020628725.1 Saprospiraceae bacterium | reverse complement strand
AAGGCATTTTGGATGATAAAGGACGTAAAATGGTAGCAGGTATTGAATTTAGAAATATAGACGAAATACCACAAGAAACAGTTTTTGAAATTATCCAAGAAGCCCTCTTATTGGATGATTTTTGATTTTAGATTCAGTGATTTTGGATTGTATTTATTACGCGAGTCATTGAAAAATTTTGCGAAGCAAAAAACAAAAAACAAAAATCACTCAATCAAAAATCCTTCAAATAAAGATGTCTTCATTTGCTATCTGAGCAATATCCAATTCAGCCGCTTTTTGGTACATATGGCGAATGGCTTGTTTTCCTTTCTCTCCTAAATCTACCGTGTAACCATTCACATATAGCTTAATGTGTTGCATCATGACTTTATCGTCCATCTCTTGAGCATATTGACGGACAAATGGAAGGGTTTGGTCGGTATTTTGAAAAGCAAACTCAATGCTTCGACGTAGTACGCGATTAATTTTCTGCTGAATATCCGGCGAAATATTTCTATGGACAACAATGCCGCCGAGCGGAATAGGAAGCCCTGTGTTCGTCTCCCAATATTCACCCAAATCAATTAACTTCAATAAGCCTCTTTCCATATACGTAAAACGATTCTCATGGATAATCAACCCAGCGTCTACATTTTCATTTAAAACAGCATTTTCAATATCAGAAAATAACATTTCTTCGCGTTTGTCAAGCTGCGGAAAAGCGTAACTTAATAGAAAATTTGCCGTAGTATATTTACCGGGAATAGCAACTTTTAATGCAGAAATTTGTTCATGTGTAGATGGTTTTTTGGCGATTAGAAGCGGTCCGCAATTGTTCCCCAAAGCACTGCCCGAATGGAGCAATTGATACTGATGTGTGAGGTAGGCGTAGGCGTGATAGCTGAGTTTGGTGATGTCGATAGTGCCTTGCATAGCTTTTTTGTTGAGCACTTCTACATCAGCCATTTCTACTTGAAAGTCAAGCCCTTCTGTATCAATTTTGCCATGTATCATGGCGTCAAATATGAACGTGTCGTTGGGGCAAGGGGAGAAGCCTAAAGTCAGTTTCTGCATAGTTTATTGAGTTTATTAGTTTGTTGAGTTCATAGGGTTCATTGAGTTTATAAAGTTCATTCAGAAAACTCAATGAACTTTATAAACTTTATGAACTCAATAAACCCACAAACCAATAAACTTTATTACTTTTGAGAAAGAAATTAATTTTGATTATTAATCATAACTTCGATTACCTGTAAATGTTCACTGTTCACCATCATCCTCAGAGGATTTCCAAATATCAACTGGACCAATACCTATCTCAAGGTTGGTTTAGGATGGGGCAGTCTATCTTCACTTGTCATTTTTTGTATGTGCAAAATAACGTGTATTCAACCGTATGGATACGCCTGAATTTGCATAAACACGATTGGAGTAAACGCCAACGCAAGGTAATGCGACGGGTGGAGAATAGGTTTGATGTGACGGTACAAAAGGCAGTCTTTGATGCCGAAAAAGAACGCCTGTATGAACGCTATAAAACACGCTTCAAAGAGCCTATCGCCGAAAGTATTGACGTGTCATTGATGAATGGCGTGGACGATAATATTTACGATACTTACGAAGTGGCAATTTATGATGATGGTCAATTGATTGGCGCAAGTTTTTTTGACTTGGGTGTGAAAGCTACGGCGAGTATCATGGGGATATACGACCCTGATTATGAGAAATTTAGCTTGGGCTATTACACCATGTTGAAGGAGATAGAATTTTCGACGGAGACGGGGAAAGACTACTATTATCCGGGCTACATTGTGCCGGGTTATGAGCGTTTTGATTATAAATTGAGAATAGGGGATGTGGACTATTTTTCGCCGGAAACACGTAATTGGAAGTCATTCAAAGAGAACGATATTGATACGCTGCTCTCCGAGCAATTGAAACGGAAAATGAAGGGCGTATTTATGCGATTGCAAAGGCGGAAAATTCCTGTTGAAATGATGTTTTTTCCCAGTCCGCCAATGCTATTTTCGCTCATCGACCACGTATTCATCAGCAGTCCTTTGTGCGTGCTTTGTCATCAAAAAGAAAACGAAGATTATCCTTTGATGATTGATTATGACGCCAAAGAAAATACCTTCCGACTATATCGTGCAGGCATTGTACTGAAGTTATTGCACGAGACAAATAATGAGGATGAGATGATAAATGAGATAATGAAGTATTATTAAGTCGATGGTCGATAGTCCGTAGTCCATAGTATTTTATTATTCGGGAAAACTATCGACTATGGACCATCGACTATTGACTAATCAGGCACTCAACAGCTTGATAATGAATACCAAAACAACACTCACCACTAATCCAAAGAAGACTTTAGCCAAGTCGGAAAAGACCATTCGGAAGGTGTCTTTTCGCAATTTTCCGTCCAAGAGTAAGCGTATACCCAATTCACGACCTGCCAACAAACCAATAAATACCCAAGTGGTACTCATCGGAAGTTTACCTTCGAATAGACCTAGTGAATTGTACTTGAAAATATAGAGAATGATACCGTAAATAAAGTCAATAAATGTGGCTGCGCGAATATCGGCAGTATTGGTTTTGACACGCACCACGTCTTGTACTTTCCCTCCTTTGCTGTAAAAAATATAACCTAAAAGCCCAACTAAAATGAGGATTGAAATAGTGAATTCGAGTACATTGAGGTCGTTGCCGCCTTTGAGGTAGATATAGATATTGGCGAGGTCTTGCGTAAGCCATTGAAACCACAAAAAAGCGGTAGCCGACCACTGCAATATCGTCCAAATCATGCGTTCTGTACCTTCTTTAATCGGGTTTTCGAGGAAGCGTTTTTCTGTAAATTTCGTTATCGCCACATAAAAAACGATCCCTGACAAAAAAGCGATGAGATAACCCATGAGCGATTTCTGAATCATCCCCCCAAGTTTTGCCTCTGAATCAAAGACCGTAGCCACCATTGCCGGCAATTCACCGGGTATTTTATCCAGCGAAAACAAGGTCAGAATCATAAAAGTCGTACTCACAGGAATGCCCGACCGCGTGATTGCCAACAGCACAATAGGCGGTAGCAAGTAGTACCAATGATACACCTCCGGCATCGTAAATTTATCCAATCTACCGTAATCAATATCATTTTGCCACCAACCATTCAGCAGTGCAGCCATCATCACGGTAGCTGCGAATGCCCACAAAATATACCACTTTACCTTATTTTCGTTAGAAGTGAGGAAGGTTCCCAGGGTTTGAATCACGTCGTTTCCGACTACAGAATATGAGGCGAGCGCAAAGCCCAACCACATCACGACCATTGATAAGTCCATATGCTAAGTTTAGTAAATTCTTACGGCTGCGAAAATCCGTTTTTTACTTTACTTAAATACCGTTTTTATATTAATTTAATGTTAAGCAAATCCCTTGTCGTCAGACGAATTCGGCTGCAAATAGCACCGATATAAATGGTCAAACCACTAATTTTTGTAAAAACCTTCGTCTGCCGACTACTAAACACGCCGGAAGATGCTCATTTATTCCATGTGCGTATCACTATTACGCAATTCAGAATCCAAGCGCAACATCAGGAGGAAGTTGATAGAAAGGATAATACCGATGATGATTTTTACTGCCATAACGTTCAAATTTATGGTTTACTATCCTTTGAACGTAAGGTGGGGGGTAAAAGTTTCATGTGGTAGCAACTTTAGTAGCTATGGGAAAGTAGTTTAGTCTGTTGCAAGACAGTTTTTTATAGATGTTAAAATTAACTTAATTAGCGTGTGTGGCAATAATTATGAATCCAAGTACGCTTCTAATTCCGCTTTCAATCGCTCTATACCATCCTCATTTTTCTCGTAAATAATATGTTTGAATTTTTTGAAATCAAATGGTAATTCCCGCGCATCTTGTACTAATAAAATGACTTCTTTACCGAGCGTATGAGCTAATCCCAGTTCGTAAAATGCCGTCGTATTTTTCTCGCTAATATCCAAAATAAGCAACTCAGATTCATTAATCTCCTGCCAAAGCACATCCAAGACTTTTACACCTTCCAAACCCTTCGATTGTACACCTTCCAAACCAACAGACTTCAAAACTTCCGATAGCGCGCTAAACAACATTTCATCGTTATTTGACAGACGAATAAAACATTTTTTTTGCGTAGTATAATTCGTATTTTTAAAAATAGGATTTATCGTAAAATGCTCATTTGACGTGGACTCAACTACCGTGTTTTTTTCTTGTTTTTCTTTTTCGGCAAATAAATTATCTTGTTCATTATCAGGAGTTTGTTGTACGTTTTTCCTTAAATTCTCCTGAATAAATGTACGTACTGCCAAGTTATTTTTATCATTCTCCGTGACAATCGAATAATAACCATTTGGTGCGGAATTATCTTTATGTTTGAATTGCAAATGAACGCTGACGCTACATCCTGTTCTTGTTTTTTTATTCAAATAAATAACCTCGTGTTCTTCCTTTTGAATCCAAGCCCTGAGTTCCGAATATTCCTCATCATATAAGAAGTGTTTTTCGCCATTCGTGCGATTCACACGCAATGCAAGGAAATCATCAGGGAAGAAGGCTTTAGAGAAATTTTCCAAAAACTCTACAAATGCATCTGCATGAATACCGGTCGGGAAAAAGAACGAGCCTTGTAGCTGCGGACGCACGCCCGAAGCTGCTTTTTCAGCTTCCTCGTTTTTGGCTTTCAGACTTTTCAGCATGAGGTTTTCCATTGCCTTATTATCCGCAAAATTTCCCAGTGAAATGTAGTAAAAACCCATTCGATGCCGCACATTCTGACATTGCAAACCTATCACAAACTGCCGTTTTTGCCCCAATCGCTTGCTACTAAAAATACTCCCTGCCCCACTGCTCCGAAATAAGGTGCACATCGCATCAATCCCGCGCTCCTCATAGCGGTAACAAGAATTATCGGCATTGATATAGCGTACTTGCAATTCTTCGCTTTGCATGTAACGGTCGCCGAGCATTTCGACCATATCTGCGATTTGGTCGGCATCCAATTTCGCATCTATCGGAAAAACACCTTGCAGAATAGATGTTCTGACCATGACTGCTTTTAGTCGTTTCTGGCTTTGGGTATCAATACCTAATTTTCTGTGAATAAGTGCTTTAGGGTGTTTCAAGTCAATGCTTGAAGGTGCATTGAGCGCATAATATCCAAAACCCGGCAGCATCTCCGAAAAATGCATCATCAAACACATACTACTGCCATCTACAATCTGTTTGTGAACAGTGATAAAGCGATGTTCACCCAATTCGAGTTGTGCGTTGAGACTCGCCTTATCATCGCCCGACAGCACTAATACCTCATCATAATTCGTGTAAATTTCGATACGAAAAGGGGTATCTTCTAAAAAGGAATCGGACAGTTCATTGATAAAATCGGCAAGCTCGGATGCGATAAAATCATTTTCAAATAAAAAATCCTGAGAGATGATATGCTTGGTCGTTTTCTTGGCGGCTTTAGAATGTTGTTTGAGCAGATTTTGAACGAAAACCTCCATGACATCATGCTCGTCCGTATCATTCGTCGTAATCGAAAAACTCAGGTCATGGATATTCGGCGCAGTATTGAGATACAAGACGATAGACCGCCGCGCTCCTGCTTTTTCCAAGAGCGTAATGCTGTTAATTACATTTTTAAATATCAAAAAATATCGCTCCAACTCATTGATAGTCAACTTAGGAAAAAAGTCGCCATCCAATGTCGTGACATCTACTGTAAAGGCAGTTTCATCATCGCCAAATAATTGAAAAGCCGCCTTGCGAAGTATATCCAAGACAGCCGCCGCCGGGAAATCGCGGTCGAAAAAGTATTCATCGGTAAGGTGTAGCACCTTTTTGGGCATAGAAATTAGTTTGGAGCTCATAGTTCATAGTTCATGGTTCATAGTAATTTGAAAACTATGAACTATGAACAGTCAACTATGAACTATTCGAGTAAATCCGGTCTACGTTCTTGGGTACGTTTCAACGCTTGCTCATATCGCCAATCATCAATGTTTTTTTGATGTCCGGAAAGCAAGACGTCCGGGACTTTCCAACCCTTGTAATCGGCAGGTCGCGTATACACAGGCGGCGCAAGTAGATTGTCCTGAAACGAATC
>JAHDEO010000357.1:0-1582 GCA_020628725.1 Saprospiraceae bacterium | reverse complement strand
TCGCGCGGATTATGCAAATGCACTTCCAACAAGCCCTTATCACGAGCACGCTGCATAATGGAATGTTGGAACGGACTCTCCAATAATTCCGGTAGTACGGTGAGAATATCTATACGCATCTTAACGGTAGACGGTAGATGGTGGACGGTGGACGGCGAGCGAAAACCCGTCAACCGTCTGCCGTCCACCGTTTACCGTCAAATTTCGAGTAATCCTTCGGGGAGATTGACGATAATTAATTGCTTCTCTTCATCAACGTTTATAATGAGAGAATCGTTTAAAGGCACAAGTTTTTCTTCGTTATTATATTGAAAAAAAGCGATTTCTTGTTGAGGGAACTCTTGAATGTCTTCGATTTTACCTAATTCGCCGAGTTGTTCGTCGTGTAGGATGTAACCGATGTATGCGCCGTATTGGAGTGGGTTTTCTTTTTCGCGTTCTTGGAGGTCGCTGTTACGGGCATAGATTTTTTTATTGGCTAATTTATTGGCTTGTTCACGGGAATCGATGTCTTCAAATTTGATGAGGGGCGGCACACCTTTGAAATTGATGTCTTCAATGAAATATGGCACTAAACCGCCTTTTTCTTCTGCAAAAATCACTTCTAAATAGGCAAAATCTTCTAAGTGCGTCTCCTTTGATATGAGTTTTAGTCGCCCTTCCAAGCCATGTGCTTTCCCAACAAATCCTATGTGTGTGTGCATTTTGAAAAACTAAAATCAACCAATACGAAATGAGGTTGATTTATAAAAAAAAGCCCACACAAAGGTGAGCTTTTTTATTTTAATCTTTCAGCTTAGTACAAAACCCAATTTAAACTTAAACTTAGTCTTATACTTAAACTTATTAAGCATCAGCAGCGTCGTCTGCTTTTTCAGCAGCTTCCTCGGCAGCTTCTGCGACTTCTTCCTTTGCTTCTTCAACTGCCTCTTTTACCTCTTCGGTAGCCTCAGCAGCAGCTTCTTTGACTTCCTCTGTAGCAGTTTCAGCAACTTCTTCGGCTGCATTTTCGACAGCTTCCGCTGCTTCCTCTGCAACTTCAACGGGAGCCTCCTCAACTACTTCTTCTACAACAGGTGGCGGTGGTGCAACTCCGGCAATTGCTGCCAAACGCTCCAATCGCTTCTGTGCTTCCTGCTCAAAACGTTTCGCAATACGATCGTCTTTTGCAGTGACAAAGTCGTTGTACAATTCCGCTGCTTTTTCTTCCGTCAAAGCACCTTTTTTGACGCCGCGCGCCAAGTGTTTGCGGTAGAGTACGCCTTTGAATCGAAGGATAGCACGCGCAGTATCAGTAGGTTGTGCGCCTTTATTGAGCCAGTCGAAGGCTGCATCTCTATCCAATTCAATTGTAGCGGGAGTAGTCATCGGATTGTAGTAACCGATTTTTTCGATGAATCGTCCATCGCGTGGTGCACGTGCATCTGCGATAACGATGTGGTAGAAAGGTTGCTTTTTACGTCCCTTTCTTTGCAATCTAATTTTTACCATTTTTAATGACTAAATTTCATGAATGAATCATGCCCAAATCCTTCGTAAAAACGAACTTCGGGCTTTAGCGGCTGCAAATGTAAGGGTTTTT
>JAHDEO010000356.1 GCA_020628725.1 Saprospiraceae bacterium | reverse complement strand
AAGCAAATTAGTCGTTAAAATTTTTTTCATGCAAAACGAAAATTGAATATTATTATTATTTTTTTGTCATGTAAATATTTGTTTTTTAATAAGTTAGATAATTTTTGAAAAAACTAACTATTTTAACTCTACTCGGAAATTCTTTTTTAAAATAATAAAAACCTCAAAATGATGCGTTTATTAACGCATCATTCATGCTTGCTTCACGTAAATTTTATCCATATACATCGGACAACTTTTGTTTTGACTTTCGCGCTTTTATCAATCAAATTTTGTCTTGAAACTCATCATTTTTTTAAATCACTCTCATGAAGAAAGCATACAAAATTGCTAAGTATTCTACTTATGTTCAAAAAACGATCAACTCCAAAAGTGTAAACCAAACTATAAAAAAACTTATATTATTTTCAACGGTTGTAACTTTGACTATATTATTTATGTCAATGCCCAATCCCCCAAACAATGAAGTGTTATGTGACGATATATATATAATCATAGACTCACACCATGCAAGTGCAAATATTACAACTCTGAACGAATCACTATTCACAAAAGAAGTAAAAGAACCAACATCCCAACCTCGTGTCTCGACTGTTGCTCACATGGGCTTTTCTTTTTCGACTTTATGGGACTTTCTGGCAGCAAAATTTACTGCTTGGTTTTCTAGAGAAACACTCAATGATGCAAATATATCGGCTAAACAGGCTAATATGTCGCAGCCGATAACTTGCAATGCGGGAAGTGGTACAATAGAAGGATTGGTCTTTCAAGATTACGATTTTGATGGCATCCAAGACGCATCCGAGACGATGGGTCTTAGTGGCATCTTGGTAGAGGCATATGATGCCGCAGGTAATGTGGCAGGCTTTGACAATACGCTGGCAGATGGTTCGTATTCCATCTCCGGATTGACGGATGGTATAACCTACCGAGTCGAGTTTAGCAATATACCTTCATGGGCAACCGAGGCACCGATTAGTGCAGATAATGGTTCAAATGTACAATTTATCCAACCTCAAAATTGTGCGCATCTGGCTCTGGCTGATCCGGGCGGATACTGTCAGGCTAATCCCGACATAGGACTCTCCTGCTTCGTGATTGGTACAGGAGGCGATGTTCCCAACGACCCTGCGTATGTTTTTTTTCCGGCAGATAATAGTGGAAATGTACAGGATGGAGCCACAGCACCAACCTACGGACCTGTTATTTCCGACATGGGTACGGTCTATGGAAATGCCTATCAAAGAAATACGGAAACCACCTATTTATCTGCTTTCTTGAGGAGACATGCCGGTATTGGGGATGCAGGACTCGGAGCCATTTACACGGTCAATGCGAATACAGGTGCCTTTATCGGTAACTTTGATTTGCAAGGTGTCGTTCCTGCAAATGGAGGGGCGGCATTAGATTTTGGCTCAGTCACCCGAACCACTGTCACAGGTGGAATCGGTGGTGCGGCAGATGATAATGCCATTTCCGATGACCCCACCGAAGCTACCCGCGATATTGATGCTTTTGCAAAAGTCGCAGCAGTGGGTTATGGTGATATTGACTTTGCAGGAGACTACGAAACACTCTGGGCAGTCAATCTCAATGATGCAGAACTCGTCAGCGTCAATACCGCCGATGCTGCCAATCCACTCCCAACCAACGGCACACAAGCACCGGGAGCTGTTGTCAATCGTTATCCCATTATAGGAGCTACGGGCGTACCCACTTGTGGTGCTACCGGTGTATTTAGACCATTTGGCATCACTTTTCACGAAGGCAGAGGTTATCTGGGCGGTGTATGTTCGGGAGAAATTTCGCAAGACCGTAATGATGTAGTCGCTTATGTACTCTCATTTGACCCAAATAATGTAGCAGCCGGATTCACGCAAGAGCTTTCCCTGAATATGAATTATAATCGCGAGTCTACTTCTTCTTTCCGCAATCCGGATCAGAATGGTTTATGGGATGCTTGGGCAAATTCACACAGTGATGTGAGTATTCTTGTAGATAATAGACGTTTTATCAATGAAAGTTCTCCTATCCTTGCAGATATTGAAATCACAAACGATGGAGATATGATTTTAGGTTTTGCCGACAGACACAGCCTACAGTATGGAATCGCTCAATATCCTCCCATTTCAGGTAATAATGATTTATATGATATAGAACAAGGTGGCGATATATTACACGCTTGCCTAATTGGCGGTAGTTATGTCGTAGAAAATGGGACAACTTGTGCTGTAAGCGACCCCGGAGCCGGAACGTCAGCGGCTTTAACCAATGATGGTCCGAGTGGCGTGGGAGAGTTCTTTTACGGAGATTATTATTCACACGACCGCAATGGCGATCCCGCTAATGCTGATGGGCATGATGAAATTAGTACCGGTGGATTGGTGTATTTGTCAAGCGAAAATAGTATTGTAAGTAACGCATACGATCCTGTGAATAGATTTGATGGGGGAAATACTAACTCTCAGGGAGTCATCACCATGAGTGCAGAAGGCGGCGACAAAACTAATGGCTATCAGTTTTCGCAGATTAGCACCTTGGGTAAAGCAGCAGCACTGGGTGATTTGGAGGCTGTATGTGATGCCGCACCCCTTATGATTGGAAATTACATCTGGGAAGATACCAATTCAGATGGCGTTCAGGATCCTAATGAGCCGGGAATAGGTGGATTAACCGTAGAACTCTGGGCAGATACTGATGGAGATGGCGTGGCTGATACCAAAGTAGCCGAAACTACTACTGATGCCGATGGAAATTACCAATTCAGTTCGGCTGGCACCAATGGTTATGGACAAACAGAAGATTGGTCATTCTTTGGTGCTGATAATGATGCAATACAACCGAATACCGCTTACGATATTATAATACCTACGACTCAAACTGCACTGACAGGACTTGGCATAAGTCCTGATAATTCAGGAGGTGATGCCTCCAACGATGCGACTACGGATATTGCTGATTCTGACGCAGTTGCTTCCGGCGCAAATGCAGTCATTTCGGTAACAACAGGTTCGACAGGCAATATTTTTGGCTTAGATGCAGGCTTCAGCTCTTGTGTCACGCCTACTGCTCCTGTCATCGCTGTCACCGACAACGATTGTGCAACAGGCACCCCCGGTGCATTTTCAGTCACCACAGCCTGCGGAGCAGACAGTACGATAGAGTGGAGTACAGACAATGGTACTACATGGACTACCACAGCCCCAACTTATGATGCTGTTAATTCACAAACTATCATCGCACGTTGTGTGGATAATGCAGACGATACGTGTATAAGTGCGGAAAGCGCAGCAGTGACCTCATCACCAAATGACTGCTGCCCATCTCCCAACTGTTTTGGTATTACTATTCGACAAAATTAATAGATAAAAATACACAGTATGGGCGTCTATTATAGATGCCCGTGCTATATATTTTTTTTCAGGACATCTTCTGTGGTCAAATGAGCGTTAAAACTGATTATCGATAAGTTATAAGTAAGTTGAAGCCACAAAAAAAGCCCTGCAAATCAAAGACTTACAAGGCTTTTGTGATCCCGGCAGGACTCGAACCTGCGACCTGCTGATTAGAAGTCAGCTGCTCTATCCAGCTGAGCTACGAGACCGATTTTTATTGTTTCATTGTTGTATTGCTCAATTGTTATATGGTTTTTGCGAAGCGAAAACAAAAGTCATTAAACAATGTGACAATGAAACCATTGAGCCGCAAAGTTAACGCGTTTTTTTAAGAAAAGAAACTCTTACATTTTCTTTTTTCAAACTTCTTCTTCCTGAGCTTCTTTTTGGCGTTCATTTTCTTCTTTTCTTTTGTGGTAATAATATTGTTCGATTTGAGAACGTATATTCAGGTCAGAAAGTTCTGTTTGGTAAGTATCATTTCGTTTACCGTCGATGATACGGGCTTTTGTATTATCGCTTAATTGGATGTTAAGAAAATCCCTGATTTCTTGTCTGAGTGCTTCGTCGTATACAGGGAAAGCCGTTTCGATGCGATAGCTGAGGTTGCGCGTCATCAAGTCGGCAGAAGAAAGATAAATATGTTCGTTTTTGCCATTCAAAAAATAATAAACCCGTGTATGTTCCAAAAATCGGTCAACGATACTGATGACAGAGATATTATCACTTTTGCCTTTGACACCCGGCACTAAACAGCACAAACCCCGACAAATAATCTTCACCTTAACACCCGCTTCGCTTGCTTCGTATAATTTTTCAATGATTTTTTGGTCTTCTATACTATTGATTTTGAATATAATGCGTGCTTTTTTACCTGCTTTTGCACGGGCAATTTCATGCTCGATATATTGCGTAATCGTAGAACGCAAATTGAATTGCCCGACCATCAAATGCTCAAAAGGTTGTGTAGGAGGTTTGACCGTTTCAAGGAAAGAGAAGATACGTGCCACCTCACCCGTGAGGCGTTCGTCGGTGGTCATCAGTGCGTGGTCGGTGTAGACTTTTGCTGTTCCCTCATGGAAATTTCCGGTGCTGAGATAGCAGTAATTTCTCAGCCCCTCATCGGTCAGGCGCGTAACCATCGCCAGCTTACAATGCACCTTTAAGCCCGGAAAACTATACAATACTCGCACACCTGCCTTTTCGAGTTTTTCACCCCACTCCAAGTTTGCGGCTTCATCAAATCGTGCCTTTACCTCTACGAATGCAGTCACTTGTTTACCGGCTTTGGTAGCGGCTATCAAGGCATCCATGATACGCGATTTGCTGGCTACGCGATATTGCGTGATTTTGATATGTGTAACGCTGGGGTCTTGTGCGGCTTCCTCAAAAAATCGCACAGTGTAGTCATAGGAGTGGTAAGGATAGAGGAAAAGTTGGTCCTTTTTCTCTATGTTTTCAAAAATTGGGTCATCATTTTCGAGCGAAGTCTTGGCGAGGGGTGGGAGAGGGGTGTATTTTAGTTGTTTCATCCCGAAATCAGGGAAACTAAAAAAATCAAAATTATTATGATACCGCCCTTCTGGCAATAAATCATCTTCACTCAAAGAAAAAACCGCCATCAAAAATTCCAAAAAACGCTGCGGCATTGTACGGTCATACACAAAGCGTGTGGCAGGACCAACATTGCGTTTGTGAATACTTTCTTTGATTTTTTTCAATAAATCACCCGAATATTCATCATCAATATACAGCTCCGCATCTCGTGTCAATTTAATCGAAAACGTATCACGTATCACATATCCCGGAAATAAAAACGAAATACTATGCCGCACGATGTCATCCAAAATAATGACTTCATGTCGCCCTTCTTCAGAAGGTAGTTCCACAAATCTCGGCAGGTGGTTCGATGGAATCTGTACAAGCGCGTAGCGGGTTTTACCTTTATCGCCCCCGTCGGCTTCTTCCATATCAATGGCAAGATAGAGCGCAGCATTATTCAAAAAAGGCGAAATCTTTTTCTTCACCAACAACATAGGCTGCACATATGGCAACATATTATTATTGAAATACTCCTCGATAAACTCACGTTGTTTACCATTCAAATCCATCCGCCGTAACACATGGATACTGTTTTTCCTTAATTCAGTAATGATTTCTTCTTCAAAAATTCGACTAAATTCCTCCTGTTGCTTATTCACCACCTTGTGAATCTTACGCAACAACTCCTGCGGGTCAGACTCCACCATACGCCTGTCCTTCTTCTTTAATCGAATCAAACTACGATGATAGGCTACCCGCACCCTAAAATATTCGTCCAGATTATTCGAGTAAATTGCCAAAAACTTTAAGCGTTCCAATAAAGGCACACTTCGGTCTTTTGCCTCTTGCAAAACCCGATAATTGAAGGTCAACCAACTCAAATCTCTGTGTATATAGTTCATAGTTAGTAGTTCGTAGTTCGTAGTTCATGATAATGCCACAGTTGCCTGTGAACTATGAACCATGAACTATGAACCAAAATATCACTGATATTTTTTAGGAAACTCAAAACTCGCCACTCGCCCATTATCCGGACCAATCTCGCTCCACGATTTAATGTTAAATTCAATTTCGACGATACCGCAAGTAGGTACATTGGGAATGTATTCTTCCGAATAAGTATTTGCAAAAATCGTAAAATCAGGATTGTGCCCAAACAAAAAGGCTACATCATGTTCATCTGATAAATGCTTTGAAATATTTATCAAGGTCGGAAAACCTGCCAAATAAACTTCTTTTTTCACATGAATATCACCTTCAGGATAACCCACTGCTTCTGCGATAATTTTAGCTGTCCGCAAAGCCCGTGTCGCATAACTGCTGATGATAACATCAGGTTTTACATTTTTCTCCTTCAACAAATTGCCCATAAACGGCGCATCCCGCAAACCACGTTGATTAAGGGGGCGTTCATGGTCTTTCAGCGAATCGTCTTTCCAACTGGATTTCGCATGCCTTATCAAATATAATCGCTTCATAGATTTAGTTCATAGTTCATAGTTGGGAGTTCATAGTTCATAGCTGTATCTAAAACTATGAACCACAAACTATGAACTGTTTCCACAAAAGTAAAAAAAGGTTGGAAAAATTTTATCTTTGCGGTCTTAAATCGTTCGCTCGTGATTCGTTAATTCGTGACTCGTAATTTGTTTTACTTTTTGCCTTCGGCAAATAACTCAACGAATATGCGGATAACGAGTAAACGAATCACGAATCAACGAGTCACGAATCACTAAAATATGGCTTTAAAATGCGGCATCGTAGGCTTGCCAAATGTGGGGAAATCTACGCTTTTCAATGCACTGACCAATGCAAAGGCACTTTCAGCAAATTATCCCTTTGCAACCAAAGAACCAAATGTGGGCATCATCACCGTACCTGACGACAGATTGACCAAATTGTCAGAACTTGTCGAACCACAAAAGGTAGTACCTACGACGGTAGAAATCGTCGATATTGCAGGTTTGATAAAAGGCGCAAGTCAGGGAGAAGGGCTTGGTAATCAGTTTCTTGCGAATATACGTGAAGTAGATGCGATTGTACACGTAGTACGTTGTTTTGATGATGATAATGTGGTACATGTAGACGGGCGCGTAGACCCTGTGGGCGATAAGGAAATCATCGACACCGAGTTACAATTAAAAGATATTGAGACGCTCGATAAGCGGCTTGAAAAGCTCCGTAAGCAAGCCAAAACTGCTAATAAAGAGGATATTCGCGCCGTTGAATTTGCAGAAGGTTTGAAAGCACATATCGAATCGGGCAATCCGGCACGTACTTTTCCCGTCGAAGACCCCGACCGCAAACGCTACCGTGAATTTTTCTTATTGACTTCCAAGCCAATTCTTTACGTTTGTAACGTAGATGAGGTTTCTGTCAATGATGGCAATGAATACACCGAAACATTCAAAGCCGCTGTTGCGAATGAAGATGCACAAGTCGTCCTAATTAGCGCAGCTATCGAAGCTGACATCGCCGAACTCGAAACTTACGATGAGCGCATGGAATTTCTCACCGAAATGGGCTTATCCGAACCCGGTGTCAATAAAGTCATTCACGCTTGTTATCGTTTGTTGAAATTGATTACGTACTTTACGGCAGGTCCAAAAGAAGTGCGTGCATGGACGATACGTGAAGGTACACTTGCGCCCGGTGCGGCAGGTGTCATTCACTCCGATTTTGAACGCGGATTTATTCGTGCTGAAGTGATTAAATATAATGATTACGTATCACTTGGCTCTGAATCTGCTTGTCGAGATGCCGGTAAAATGTCGGTAGAAGGCAAGGAATATGTCGTTGGAGATGGAGATGTAATGCATTTCCGCCATAACGTTTAAATCATAAAACATATAACGAAGTAGGGACAGCGCATGCGCTGTCCC
>JAHDEO010000355.1 GCA_020628725.1 Saprospiraceae bacterium | reverse complement strand
AAGGCATGGTCTTGTTTCAGCAAAAAAAATACAATGATGCTTTAGTCCTTTTTGACAATATTTTAACACAAGAACCCGAAAATAGTCAAGCACTTCTGTATAAAGGAAAAAGCCTAATCAAATTAAAAAATTATCCCCTCGCTGAACAAGTACTACAAAAGGCGAATCAACTGGATATACGTAACGCATTTATTAAAACGGAATTAGCCACAGCTTTACGACTTAATGGTAAGAATAATTCTGCTATTGAGGTATATGAAGCAGCTATTCGATTACATTCTAAGAATGTTCAATCTTATAATGGTTTGTTCCGGACTTATAGTGATAATCTAAAAGATTACCGAAAGGCTATTGAAGTAGTTGATAGATTATTAGCTTTAAGAGTTTATGATATTAGATTATTAAAAGCCGGGATTTATCTATTGATACATAGAAATTATAAAATATTTGATTTTGAAAAAGCAAAAAAGTATTTAGCAGCCATGCCAAAAGCAAGATTTCAGAATGCTTGGACTAAATCAACTATTGCAGACCTTGATACTAAGATTAAATTGTACTCAAAAAAGAGAAAAGAAAACATTGAGCTCGCCAAAGAAATGAAAAATGAAAACGAACCGATTGATAAAATCATCCGATATACAGGTTTGACAAGGGAGGAAATAGAAAAGTTGTGAGGGCTTTTCACCTTCTAATCCCAGGAAACCTTCACTTCCAAACCATCTCATCCAAATTAAAAATCGCATTCGCCACCTAACTATATGCGGCGAGTATTTCGTTGTTTTTTGTCCGCAAATTATCATATCAATATTGCTTTTTACCATGTATTTTTTGAACCCCAAAAATTAAATTATATTTACGCAATTTATCTTCCGCCGCCACAAAATCAACCAATTACTGACTATGATAACCGAACAAGCTCGTGTTCAATTAAAGACTGCTTATGGCGTATTTTACCTCTCTGCTTTTAGTGATAATGCTGATGACCCGATGCCGCATCTGGTGATTAGTTCTGAAAATTATCAAGCTATGCCATCGCCAAATGTTCGTGTGCATAGCGAGTGTATAACGGGCGAATTGTTCAAATCGGAAAGATGTGAGTGTGGTCAGCAATTGGATTTTGCATTGGACTATATCGCAAAACATGGAGGAATTTTGATATATCTTCGACAGGAAGGCAGAGGTATAGGTATTATCAATAAAATTAAGGCTTATGTTGAGCAAGATAGAGGTTATGATACCGCCGAAGCCAATCACCGCCTTGGTTTTGGATATGATGACCGGGAGTATGATGATGCCATCACCATATTGGAGCATCTGAACGTAAATCGCCTCAATCTTCTGACCAATAATCCCGATAAAATAAACGCACTTGCGAACGGTAAAATAATTGTCGAAAAACGCATTCCTGTA
The DNA here is from genome assembly GCA_020628725.1 of Saprospiraceae bacterium. Classification (GTDB taxonomy): domain Bacteria; phylum Bacteroidota; class Bacteroidia; order Chitinophagales; family Saprospiraceae; genus JAHDEO01. The sequence goes on along the minus strand of JAHDEO010000355.1, from coordinate 6,413 downwards.
GAAATACCGCCTAACCAAACGAATGAATCATACCTTAAAACGAAAAAAGATTTCTTTGGGCATTTACTCAATTCAGTATGAACGTCAATCAACAACTTTGGTCTTATTTATCCGACACCTCGAACGGCGTAGCTATGAAGTCTGATGCCATTGCTTGGAGTTTTGACGGACAAGCATTTCACCAACATTGTGTCTTGCCCAATCTTGCCGAGGAACCTTATGTGAGTACTATCATTCGCTCCGGTGAGAAGGATTTTCCGATTCCTGACACCTATATAAAAGAGCAACTTCCTGTCGTTTCATTTGATTTTGTTTATCGTAAAGACACCCCACAAAAAATGATAGATGTTCTGAAAAATTATTGGTCGATTAAATTGGCGACACAAACCGCCGGAGCTGTGCCCTTCACAATGGTACACATGGCAGTCAGCCTTGATGGAAAAATCGCCACACTCGACGGGCACTCAAAGTGGATCGGCAACGAACAAAATCTCAATCATGCTCATCGCCTTCGCGCCATATTGGACGGCATCCTCATCGGTTCGGGAACAGTTAAAATGGATAGCCCAACGCTCAATGTCAGACGTGTCACCGGGCAAAGCCCTGCCCGCTTTGTATTGAGCAATATTAGTGAAGATTTTAGCCAATTGCAGCAAATAAAAGATGCGCCCACTTACCTTATCCGACACAAAAAATATGCTTACACAAACGGCTTGAAAGTTTTCGATGATATTATTTTTTATGAAGGCAACAGTAAGGTAGAGCAGATAAATGATATTTTACAAAAAATGAGAGCAAAAGGGATTCGCTCCCTGCTGATAGAGGGAGGAGCAGAGACGGTGAGTTGTTTTGTCGAGGCAAAAGCCGTTGATGTATTGCAGCTACATCACACGCCCTTAATCTTAGGTAGTGGCAGAAATATGGTTAATCTGCCCAAAGTAGACACCATAAAAGAAGGTCAGTTTTTAAAAAATACTTATTACACTCAAATGGGCAACGAAATCATGATAACCGGCGCGTTGGGGTAACGGATAATGTACAATGGATAATGGATAATTTGTAGGACACGAGGTCAGCGTGTTTTTTATTTTTTAATTTTCAATAGATTAAAAAAATGTACGCTACTAATTGTTTATTATTCAAATTATTATCCATTATCAGTTATCCATTGTCCATTAATCATTATTTATGAAGGCATTATGGCATACTGATATGAATACGACTGAATGGCGGCATCAGCCATTGAGCGATGATGCTTCAGGTAGATATATTGATGTAAAAACAAGCCACTCGATGATAAGTACAGGGACGGAAAGACTTGTTGCAAGCGGTGCTGTTCCTCCCTCAATGTATGATAAAATGATTGTACCCTACATGGAAGGAAATTTTGACTTCCCCATCAAATACGGATATGCTTGCGGTGGACATTCGGAAGATGGCAAATTGTATCATTACATGCACCCGCATCAGGATATTTGTCGTGTTCGTCCCGATGCTTTATTTAGGGTTGAAAATGATTTACCTGCGTTCAAAATTCCATTGATTAGCAATATGGAGACGGCATTGAATGCGATTTGGGATGCGGAATGTCAAGCGGAACAAACGATAGCTATTTGCGGATTTGGAAATATCGGCGGACTGTTGGCAAATACGCTTCGTCATTACATGGATAAAGAAGCGACAATTATTGAAAAGGATAATTGGAGAAGCCAAAAAGCTGAGAGTATGGGTTGGAAAGTAGATGATAATTCTGACACCAATTTTGATATTATTTTTCATACTACAGCTACTGAAATGGGCTTGCAATCCTGCATTGATCACCTGAATCCCGAAGGAAAAATAATTGAATTGAGCTGGTATGGCACTAAAAAAGTCCAACTAACATTGGGGGCTGATTTTCATTATAAAAGACTGACTATCAAATCTTCACAAGTCGGACAAATTTCTCCTGCTGTGCGCGAACACATGGATTATACGAAACGAAAGGCATTAGCAGCCGAACTATTACAAAAGCCCGGTTTCGATGAATTGGTGACGAATATCATATCATGGAAAGAAGCACCTTTAATTTTCAATGACCTTAGAAAAAAACAATTACCAAATGGCTTAATCTGGCTGATTGAGTATTAGCCTTGTGTCTTTAAACTTAATCTTAGACTTAAACTTAAACTTACTCATGTACAACGTAAAAATCAGAAAATCCGTAATGATAGCACACTCACTGCCCGACCCGTTTTTCGGTCCGGCGCAAGGACTTCACGGGGCAACCTATGTGGTAGATGTGATATTTAAAAGCCCCGAATTGAATCAGTATAATGTGGTTATTGACATAGGAAAAGCGCATGATGTTTTGGGAGAAGTATTGAAACCATTAGCGTATCAAAACTTGGATGCCCTCGATCAATTCAAGGGGCAATTGACCACCACAGAATTTGTCGCCAAACACATCCACGATGAAGTCGCAAAGAAAGTAAACACATTTTTCAAAGGAAAAATAGAAGTACAACTCGGCGAAACACACGACGCATGGGCAGGCTATGCAGGCTAAAATGACGAAGCGGAAAGACATATCAATTGAGGATTGGAATCTGTGCAATAGCGCAGTTTTACTGGTAGCAACAGGCCTGACTTTGTACTTCAACAATATCAAACTGCTTATTGCTGCCGCGTCTTTGTCTTTTATTGGATTTTGCATTACACAAATAAAATTCCTTAGTACTATCAAGCCATTTGGCGGATATGCGAATTGGGTGACGGCTTTTCGTTTGATATTGATTTTGGGTGGGATAGCTTACTATCCGTATCTTGAGAGCTTTGAATTATTTGTGATTTTAGGGCTTGCGGTAACGCTTGATGTAGTGGACGGTTGGCTGGCACGCAGGTTCCATCAGCAATCCACCTTTGGGATGTATTTTGATATGGAGACGGACGCTTTGTATGTGCTTTTGGTCTGTATTTATTTCTATTTTCAAGGCGTGGTTGGTGTTTGGATAATTATTCCCGGTATTTTGAGATATGTTTATCGTATATTTATATTTCTCGTACCCAAGCCCGATTTTAAAGAGCAGAAACAACGGTATGCTGCCGTGATTGCAGGCAGTTTTTTTGTGATATTATTGCTGTCAGTTGCTTGGCAAAATGAAATTCAACAAGTCGCTTTGATAGTAGGTTCATTAGCGATTGTCGGGTCTTTTGGGAAGTCATTTTGGGATTATTTGAGATACAATGAGTAGATTAATAAATGATAAAAAAACGCAATGATTCGAATACACGCTTCTTATCACAAGTGCCTGACCATGTATTTTCTTCGGACGGCTGATGCTGCTCTTAATACCTACGCTTTTTCGCGAAAAAAACAATACGAACACTTTGAGAGTATACAAGGCTTGTTTTATAATCAAATGAGCCACTATTATCTTTGCTCCATTAATAGTTTTGCTCCCGATATTGAAAAGATTGGCGGAGATTTTCGCTTGACTAGGTTTGTGAGAGACCCGCGTGATCTTATTGTATCGGGGTATTTTTATCATAAAAAAGGAGCAGAACCTTGGTTTCGGCTCAAAGACCCTACCGAGCAATATTGGGCGGCAATTAACGGACATGTACCTAATAATTTCCCTGCCGGATATTCTTTTGCGGAGCACCTTAGTCAGTTAGATGAAGTCAATGGCTTAATGCAGGAAATGGAATTTCGGAAATATCATCTGGAAAGCATGAGGCAGTGGACTCAAGACGAAAGAATAAAAACCTACAGATATGAAGATATAATTTCGGATCAAGTTGGTGCCTTTTCCGAATTACTGAATCATCTCCAAATCAACGGATGGAGAAAAAGGAAATTTTTATACTTTGCCAAAAAGTACGCTTTACAAAATAGACAAAAGGACAGACATATCAGAGACCCAAAAGCAGGACAATGGAGAAAATATTTTAGCCCTGAAATGAATGCGTATTTTGTGCAAGAGTATGGAGATATTCTTGAAAGATATGGTTATCCTAAAACCTAAAATCAGCCCGTAACTATGCAAATACGATTGATTAATAAAGGAAGTTTAGACACCATATCAGGTGGATATTTATACAATAAACATATCTTTGAAGGGCTGCAAAAAAGAGGTTATTCGATTCATTATACCGACCAATTCACCGACAAAAAAGATACGATTGATATGGTCGATAGTTTAGTGATTGTGGATTATATGAATCATCGTGCTGACCTCGACAAAACCCTTGTTTTAATTCATCAAGTCCCCCATAATTTCAATTTGAATCACCCTAATCTACACCAATTACAGTTTATTGTTACGGGAAAAAATGCAAAAAATAAATTAGTCAAGCATTGGAAAATTTCACCTCAAAATATCAAAGTCATCGAACCCGGAATTGAAAGCAATTGGCAAATCAAACAGCATCATAACAGCCAACCAAAAAACATTTTGATGGTGGCTAATTATCTGCCCAAAAAAGGCTATCAATTATTATTGCCCATTCTCGAAAAGATAAAAGACTTAGATTGGAATGTAACAGCTTATGGTAATCAGGACTTCGACCCGAATTTCTTTCATCATTTAAATGAGCAAATAAAAAAATCACCATTTGCATCCAAGATAAGGTTAAATGCTCCAATTAATCGCACAGCACTCAATCAGACGTATATTCATGCGGATGTATTGTTGCATTGTTCGGAAAATGAAACTTACGGTATGGCAATCGCAGAGGCAATTCAGACCAAGTTACCCTGCATTATGTATCAAACGGGAAATTGGGAAGCCTTTGAAGCATCGGGTTGGGTAAAAGTAGTTCAATCGTATCAGGCGGATGAATTTGCCGAAGCAATCCGACACTTTTTTCTTCATCCAAAATTTCTTGTGGATAAAACTTCCTCTACAAATAATTTAATGAGGACTTGGAATAGCGTAGTGAAAGATGTAGAATATCTTATTCAAGAAACTTATAATAATTAACCATTATACATTAACCGTTAACCATTAATTGAGTGGCATTTTTGATACTAAAAATATGTACCATCTTCTTCTACCTGTCACTGGCATTGGAGCTGACGGTATGGCACGTGCCAAGTGTCGCGTCATCGAGAGGTATTTTTGCTTCTGAGGAAGAAATTGTTGGTGTATATTCAGCTAAGTTTCAAAGATACTTTGCAATGCCACGTTGGAAAAAAATAGTCTTTTTTATCGTGCCGTTGATTTTTATTTATGTGGCTTATGTATATCCGCTTCAATTGATATTTGGGTTTAATTTTGGGATGAAACCCTTATTTCAACCTGCAAATATGATGGTATATGCCGCTTGTTTATTGGTGCTTTTGGGTAGAGGTATCAGCTTGGCTTCTGTCTGGAAAATCAGGCAAAATAATGAGCAAAAAGGTGATTCTTTTGAGTTACATACCGACGGTTTTTTTGGTCGTTTTCGTAATCCCGGATTGTTGGGTTTGTACATTAGTTTCTTGGGATTTTGGTTGGCATTGCCTCAACCGTTTTTTGCTTTTTGCTTATTGGTGTATGTACGATATATGCACGAGAAGGTGTTGATGGAAGAGGATTTTTTACGCAATAAATTCGGAGTGGCTTACGATAAATATTACTCCACTACAAATCGCTATTTATGACTGTATCCACACGACAACAGGAAATCGCCAACTGGTTTGACAAAACCTATTCCCGACGAGGCGAATGGTATTTAAGACCTGTCAAAGCTTATTATATTTTTCTGGAATTGCTAAAAGTAAAGCCCGAAGAAAAGCTACTCGACATCGCCTGCGGACTCGGACGCCTACTCGAAGCCGCGACTGAATACGATTGCGAATTAACAGGAGTGGATATATCAAAAGTCGCTATTGAGAAAGCACAAGACAAACTTCCCAACGCTCACATTCAATGGGCGAATGCAGAGGAATTGCCTTTTGACGACAGTAAATTTGATGTCATCACCTGCTTGGGGTCGCTCGAACGCATGTTGAATTTGTCGCGTGTTTTGCAAGAAATGAAACGAGTAACCACCACAAACGCAAGGTTTTGTTTTTTGGTGAGAAATGAAAATACCGCCACTTGGAATATCAAAAAAACACTCGGCATACAAAACGAAACAGGACATCAAGGCGCGAAAAGTCTTCAAATGTGGACTAATATTTTTGAGGATGAAGGTTTTGAAATTGTAGACATACTGCCCGACCAATATCCACTGCAAAAACGCATACTTTTTAAGTCATTGGGACTGAAAAAAGTGGATTACAGAAGTGTCGTTAAAAGTGACCAACCTATTGAAAAAGCGAATGAATTGATTTTTATTCTGTTCCATCAAGTTTTTTTTAGATTTTGATGATTTTTGAGTATTTGTTTCGGTCTGGTTCGTCTCTCTTGACTTTTATGATGGAAGTTTTATTTGGGAGTTTCTTA
>JAHDEO010000354.1 GCA_020628725.1 Saprospiraceae bacterium | reverse complement strand
TGATTGAGCAAAAAATAAATCGCACTTTTGACCAATTATTTATTTCGAGTTGCCTTAGCATAAAATTATGAAACCAATTTTTTAATATCCTTTTCAATTTTACTCGGTGAGGTCGTCGGCGCGTAACGTTTGAAGGGCTTTCCATCGGGTGCCACGAGGAATTTGGTAAAGTTCCACTTAATATTTTTACCCAACATACCGCCCAATTCATCTTTGAGGTACTTGAATATCGGGTGGGTATTGCTCCCATTGACATCTATTTTTTCCGTCAATTGGAAGGTGACACCGTGATTGATGCGACAAGCTTCTACGACGGTGTCATTGCTTTCCGGTTCTTGTCCGCCAAATTGGTCGCAAGGGAAACCCAAGACAACCAATTCTTCTTTGTATCCTTGGTGCAATCGTTCCAATTCGTCAAATTGAGGAGCGAGACCGCACTTCGTTGCTGTATTGACTACTAAGACGGCTTTGCCTTCGTAGTCAGACATATTTAATGGTTTTCCTGCGGGTGTATTGATACTTAAATCGTGGAAATTCATAATGTTCGTTATTTATCCATTACAAATACTGAATCCCTGTTAATTGTTCAGATACCTCCCACAATCTTTTCGCTACCTCAGTATTTTTTGCACGCCCCGCTATACGCGCTCTGCCTGCCGGACCTTTCATTTCTCGTCTACCTGTGGGACCGAAATATTCGCCGCCTTTCACATCGTTGCCGAGTGCCGCGAGTAGGGTTGGCATAGCACCGGAATTCGGTGAATGTATCATAAATAAAAACAATGGCATGAGCAGGTAATACAATATTCTCGGAACGTGTTGTCCAAGATTGGTGTTCGATATGCCCGGATGTGCAGCTACGGCAATGGTTTGATGCCCTGCTTTTTCGAGTCGGCGTTGAAGTTCGAGGGCAAATATAATATTGGCAAGTTTGCTTTGTTGGTAAGCTGTCATAGCCGAATATTTTTCTTTGTTTTGCAGGTCATCGAAGTTAATTTCTCCTTGCGTATGTGCCAACGAACTCAATACAACTATCCGCGAATCAGGTGTGGCATTTACTCTATCCAATAGCAATCCTGTTAGATAAAAATGTCCGAGATGGTTCACTCCAAATTGACTTTCAAAGCCATCTTTGGTGAGTTGGTAAGGCGGTATCATGATGCCCGCATTATTAATCAGGATGTCGAGTTTGTCGTATTTCGCTAAGAAATTTTCCGAAAAACTTTTAACACTCGCTAAATCTCCCAAATCCAATTTCATCGTCACCAAATCAGCATTTGGAACAGATGCTAATATCTTATTTTTCGCAGCATTGGCTTTATCCATATTGCGACAAGCCATGATGACGGTGGCTTCTTTTTTTGCTAACTCAAGCGCAGTTTCGTAGCCCAAACCGATATTTGAACCTGTTACGATGATGACTTTATCTTTTTGTGAAGGTGTGTCATTTATATTAAATGTACTCATGTGTGATTTTTTATTTTGAAATGTAAAATACAAAAAGGTCGCGGATATTCCGCGACCTTTTGATTTCGATTTGTAGAGAAAATTCATGAATTTTCTCTACAAATCAGAATGTATCAAGTCAATTTCATCGGCAATTCCGTCAATCGCTTGCCCGTCAAACGCCGCACTGCATTACCAATCGCTGCACCAATCGGACCAAGTGGCGGCTCACCCACCGGAAGCGGAACATCAGCCCCTTCTATCAAAATCGTTTCAATCTCTTTCGGCGAATCCTTCATCAATGCCATCTGATACGGACCGTAAATCGTCGGGTACAATTTATTATCTTTCAAATCCATTTTCTCAAACAAAGATGCGCTAATACCCATGCAAATACAGCCTTCGACCTGCGCCCGAACTTGGTCGGGATTGACCGCAATACCGCAGTCAAACGCCGCAACAACCTTATGGACTTTAATTTCATTATCCACGATAGAGACCTCCACAGCATGAGCGCAAGGCGAACCCGCATCAATCGAAGCGGCAAAGCCCATCGCACGGTCGCCCGAAGGCTTGTCTGTGTAGCCGGATTTTTCGGCGCAGGCTTTGACGACGTTTCGGATTCTTGTACCATAAGCACCGTCGTCCAGCAAGTGGTCGAGGCGAAAGTCAACGGGATTTTTTCCGGCTTTGATTGCCAGTTCATCTATGAAACTCTCAATCGCAAAAGCATTTGCCAACAATCCGAGACTACGCCAAAAACTGGTCGCAAAGGGCAAGTCAACATGATAATATGTAGCCCGGTGATTTTCAATACCTCTGTACATAATCGCACCACCACGTATTGAGCCAATATCTGCCGATAACATATTTTCAAGCGTGCCGGACGACACCGGCAAAATCGCTGAATTGAACATCGTATCGCCACTCGCAAAATTGTGTTCTAAACCCACGATTTTCCCTTCCGGCGAGAGCTTCCCGCGCATGATGTGATGTGTAGGCGGACGGAAGGTGTCGTTCTGAAATTCTTGTTTTCTGTCGAAGAAACACTTCACAGGTTTGCCCACTTCTTTGGACATGATAGCTGCCTGTATCGCATTGGGCGTATGCAAGCGTCGCCCGAAACCACCGCCGAGATAGGTTGGAATCACGTTGACATCTTCTGCATCAATTCCCAGCGCATCCGCCACTTCATTTCGAGTAATGCCAACGACTTGTGTAGAAAGCATCAAGGTCACTTTACCGTCTTCGTAATGCGCTAATGCGCCATTGGGTTCGATTTGAGCATGTGCGCCGATGGGTGAGCGAAATTCCATTTCCAGCACTTCGCCTTCACCATCTATATCTTCTACCGCCTCGCCTTCTTTTTGAATGACGGCTTTTCTGCCATTGCCTACTTTTATCGCCTCTTCAATATCGCTCAAATTCCAATCTTTCTTAATGTTATAATCGAATTTGATTTTTCGACGTGCATTATCCGCTTCGGTAAATGACTTGGCTACCACTCCCACAAAACCATCCGACTTGACCACCTTGACCACACCGGGCATTTTTTCTGCCTCACTCACATCAAAATTACTCATATCCGTATCAATCAAACGCGAGCGCACCACCGAACCGTACAACATACCGGGCATCGAAGCATCCATGCCAAAGATAGGCGCACCGACGACCTTATCGTGCAAGTCAATTCTTGGTATGGGTTTGCCGATATATTTATGGTCTTTGCGGTCTTTCAAAGGCGGTACATCAGGGATTTCCCAATCCGTTACGCCTTCGACTACTTCGCCGTAAGTCATTGATTTTCCGCCGCCTGTGATGACTCCATTCGCAAGACTCAAAGCACTGACCGCTACGCCGAGTTTTTCGGCGGCTTTGGTCTTGAGCATCTCGCGTAGGGTCGCTGCCATTTCGCGTAGCGGCTGCCACAAACCCGCGACGGAGAGGCTTCCTCCGGTACTCATCGGGTCGATATTACCCGAATCGGTGTCGGCATGGACAACCTCAATTCTGTCCATATCCACTTCCAGTTCATCTGCCGCCATTTGCGCGAGGCTCGTAAATGTTCCCTGCCCCATTTCGACTTTAGGACTGAGTAGTTTGATTTTATTATCAGGTGTGACCTGAAACCATATCATCGGTTGCCCGGTCTCTCCGCCGTAAGGTGGCAACATTGTTTCGGCTCCTTCAAATATGGCGCGTCGCCACATGTGGCGCGTGAGATATACGCCGCCTATCATCAAACCAAGTCCTACGCCCGAATATTTTAAGAATTTTCTTCTTCTTATTCCTTTTTTTCTTGTTTTTATTTCTTCTGCCATAATTAATGAGTGAATTTTGAATGACTGAATGAGTGAATATTTTTAACGCGAGCCACCGTACAGGCGATTTCAATCGCCATGTAAAGCATAAATTCAATTTGTAGTTTATTATTTTTAAATTTTTACAAATAAAAATTCTACTACACATGGCGATTGAAATCGCCTGTACGAGTGGTTATTCATAAATCATTTTTTCAAATGACATTTTTTATATTTTTTTCCGCTACCACATGGGCAAGGGTCGTTTCTGCCTATTTTTTCGCCTTCTCGTCTTACAGTTTCCGACATAAAATCAGGTGGTAATTTTGTGGAATTCTTAGAGGTGCGTTGTTTTCCGTAATCTTTATTGTATTTTCGTTGGTAGCTTGCCCAGTTCATAGCATCTTCGTATCTCTCGTAAATGGATTGTGGTATTTCTCTTTTACGATTTCTTCCATATCTCGGATTTTTAATATCAGATTCTATGGATTCCATATCGCCTGTTATGCCGTTATACACATCCCCATTTTCGTATAATGCCTTGATTTTTGGCAACAGTTCATCCGCTTGAATACGTATCAAATTTACGACTACGGAAGACACCACATCTCCGTCCAATGCTTTATTCTCATCATCCATTGCCAGAAAAGCATCTAATACAGAGTCATACCAATCCAAGATTTCTTGTTGGCGTTCCGGCTGATAAAAAAATATTTGTTCAGCTACATTAGAAGGAATAATTCTAAGCACCCAGTTTCCCGGAGCCAACAAAGCCTCCTTAAGTTCTTCTAACTTATTGTTTCCAAGTTGATAATATATTTGCCATAAATCTTCTGTTACATAATCACCCCACCAAAACCAATCATGCTTATCATCTTGCTTCAGCAATTCGAGTAGCATCGGGAAGGTTTCTACTGCCTTCAACTCTTCTAAAACCCACAAAGCATGAAAATGGAAAGACCACCATTGGTCTTCATCATCCAAACTTCTAAAATACTCATCCCGATGTATGATGTCCATTACCATAGTCTCCATATCCTTGATGAGCGTCTCGCGGGGCAATTGCAGTATCGCCTCTACTTTTTCTTTGGGAATGGATAAATCATGTTCGTAAAAAACACGTACTTCGGGGTGATTGAAATCGGGGAAATCTATGTTTAAAATCATATTAGAATGAATGAATTTTGAGTGAGTGAAAACGTAAAACGATTTTGTAAATCGTCTTCGAAAACGGGCAGAACGATTTGCAAAATCGTTTTACGTTGCTCCATTAATTTCTGCCGCGCGATGTATGGCTTTTCGCATACGATAGTAAGTCGCACAACGACAAATATTGACGATATTATTATCAATATCTTCGTCTGTCGGATTGGGTATTTTTTCCAATAATGCCGCCGTAGCCATCATAAATCCGGGCTGACAGTAACCGCATTGTGGTACGATTTCTTCTTTCCATGCTTGTTGGACGGAGTGCAGATTGTCGCCTTCTCCCAAGCCCTCAATTGTGGTGATTTTTTTGCCTTCGGCAAATTTGATTGGATAGGAACAGGAACGCACCGCCTCGCCGTCAACGTGCAAGGTGCAAGCACCGCAAGCCGCTTTTCCACAGCCGAATTTTGTGCCTTTCAGATTGAGCACGTCGCGCACGACCCAGAGTAGAGGCGTTTTGCCATCTACATCTACGCTTTGTGATTTTCCGTTTATTGTGAATTGTATTTGCATATTATTAATTTTGAATGAGTGAATTTTGAATTTTGAATATTTTAAGAATGAGTGAATTTCGAATTATTACGGCATTGCATATTCAAAATTCATTCATTCAAAATTCAAAATTATTCTTTCGGAATGACCGCACCTGATTCTGCCCATTCTTTTACGGCAGCGATGTATTCATCTTTTGGTACGGGCGGTGCTTCGCGCGGATTGCCTTCTGAATCAACGCCGGGTTCCCATGCCCAGAGGACGAGTTCGTGTTCGGTGAGGTGTTCGACGATTTGTTCGAGTGAACGGTTGCCATTTCTTTTGCGGTCGAGCATAGATTCGGCGATTTCGACGCGGCTCAAGCCTTCCCATTGCATGGCGAGGGGCGCGAGACTCCATTCCGGTGCACCGGGTACGCCGGAGTATTCGTTGTTTTCTTCGTGGTGGCAAGATTCGCAACGGAGGGCGGCTACGCCATGATTGTCTTTCCCGCGTTGTACACCAAAATTGTGATAATGGCTGTCTTCACCTTGTCGCGGACGGTCGCCTGCGGGGTGGCAGTTGACGCAGCGTTTGTGGGTGAGGACTTGCATCATTTTGTCGAAGGGGTCGTTTTCTTGTGTTGTGGTGTGGTTGTTTCGTGGTGTTGTGGTGTCATTTGTGTGCGTGTCGGACGATGCGTAGGTAAAACCCAGTACAATGCCCACTATGAGCGACATGATTAGTATGAAATATTTGTTTCTCATCTGTTTTAATTTTCGTAGTACAGACAGGAATACCGTCATTCGTCGGTACAAGTGTCCGTGTTACGCAATAAATAAAATATAAATCATCGTTCCAACGGTCAATATATCCAATCCAATGATGGAGTAATCAATCCATTTTGCATTGGTAGATTTGCTTAATTGGGTACTCAATCCCAAGCCACCGACGAGGGGCATGAGGAAGGTTGTCCATTTGAGCCAAGCCGCTGTGGGTTGTTGTTGCATCCAGAGTATGCCTAAAATGGCAAGGACGATACCCCAAATTACTACAGGAATAGTCGTCTTGTTGAAACCGTAAAGGAAGCCTTGTATGATGTGAAAGAAGGCTCCGGCTGCAAGTAGAATGGTCAATATTAGTGGTAAATTCATAGTGGTATTTTAGTTTATTCCCCAACCATAAAATTATTTTATTTTATGTGAATTTTGTATTTAAGTGAGTACTTACTTTTTGTTTGGTCAAATTTTTTATAATTCGTATTTTTTCAATAAAAAATCTTTTAAAGCAAGTTGACTTTCCTTTCCTTGTCTTAATATTGCAACCATAATCGTTTCAATCATCTGTTCTAAAAGTTTAGCTTCCAATTCAGGGGATTCGTAATTGAGTTCTGTAAATACCCAAGTCAATTTATCAATAAGAGGCTGCATTTTTTCAGGATTATAATAATCTGATTCCCATTTTAATTTAAACTGTAATCGCCAAAAATCGTAGTCTTCTGACGGAATTGTAAAGGGAGATTCTATCGTTATCTTCAATACTTTTTTGGGGTCTGTTTCAAAAATAATCTGTGCGAATCCTTCACTCAATTTGCCTTCTACCTGCCCATACAAGGCATCCAATAAGCCTTTTTTATTTTTAAAATGCTTGAATATCAAACCTTCCGATACGCCCGCTTTTTTGGCTATCTGATTGGTAGATGTGGCACTGAATCCTTCATTTGCGAAGAGTTCGAGTGCTGCCGATAATATCTTGTCTTGCTTTTCTGTCATAAAAAGTAAGTAATCACTTACAAATATAAATGATGAATTTCGTTTTTGCAAATGTTTAAGAATGTTTTTAAAAATGAATGGTATTTGAGTAAAGTAGGGAATAGTCGGCAGACGAAGGATTTTTCAAAAATTAGTGCTTTGACTAATCAAATACGCTCTACTCATAACCGGATTCGTCTGACGACAGGGAAGTTTCTTATACCATTTACCCAAGACAAAAGAAATTAAAAAAGGCTACACAAATTGTGTAGCCTTCCTAAATGTGGGCGATGAGAGATTCGAACTCCCGACCCTCCCGAAGTAAATTCGGGATGCTCTTAACCAGCCGAGCTAATCAACCATTCAATATACTTGCGACTTTTCTTCTTTTTTATCATCATCTCACGTCTAACTGCCTCTGCGCGAGTCGAATATTCTTCTTTATATACCAGATTCCAAGGAACTCCTCTTTTGGTATATTTGCCGTACCCTGAATTATGGTAGATCAAACGCTCTTCTAAATCACCTGTTGAGCCTACATAGTATTTATCCAATTTTTCACTGTATAATATGTATGTATGAAATACCAAGTTATATCTTTTAGAAATTAAAAAAGGCTACACAAATTGTGTAGCCTTCCTAAATGTGGGCGATGAG
>JAHDEO010000353.1 GCA_020628725.1 Saprospiraceae bacterium | reverse complement strand
TGGTGAGTTCTTCGTCGAGTGCAACATTGGGTGCATTTGCATGAAAGATGCTCACGCCCCAATTGAATGCATAATTATCACGCGGTAAAAAGGTGTAATTGATACCCGCACTAATATCGGCATAAGTGCGATTATTCGTTGGGAGGTCTTCTCCTGTTATCAGGTTGTAGCCTTCCGTGCCGTCGAATTGGTCATTGAATGTGAGGTTGTTATAATTGATATTTTTTTGTGCAACTCCAAGATTGAAACCCGCACTCAAAAAGCGTTTTTTACGTAAACCTAAGCCCTTATGATATGCAGCCGAAACTGCCAATTGATTGGTACTGACGCTCGTAGCTCCGCCTTTATCACCGAAAAAATACATACCGAAACCAAGTCCATCCGTGAGACTATTTCCGATTTTTGTACGAATATCAAAACTGGCTTGAATGGTTTTAAAGGAATTATCCATGACGGTCTGCCATTGATTGCGATACTGAGCCGTGGCGCGGTATTTACCGGGCATAGAGCCGGTTAAGGCAGGATTCAAGGTCAATGGCGCAGCGTAAAATTGGGATAAATGATGGTCTTGGGCATTACTCACTACCGCAAGCAATAGCACCATTCCTAATATCAAAAATTTCTTCATTTTATCGTGTTGTGGTGTTGGGGTATGGTAGTGTCGTTGTGTTGTGTTGTAGTTTTGACACCGTATTTCTTTATTTACCCGAAGTAAATCTCTTGTCTCTTTTCTCTCGTCTCGTATCTTGTGGCGCAAATATACTTTTTGTCGGCTATTAATTCAAGTTGCTAACAACTTGAAAATTCCAAAAAACAAATTCCAAATTCCAATTCAAATATATTTTATGTCCTATTCACTTGGGATTTGGTGCTTGGATTTTGGAATTTAAGTTATTAGTACGCTGAATTTGGGTAAGTTGTTGTACAATAACTTGAAAAAATCGTTTTTGCGTTCTACGTACTTCGTTCTTTGTACTTCGTTGGCTATCTTGCACAAAACTACGAACTATGAGCTACAAACTACAAGCCACCGCCGAACGTCCGCCACTTTCCGCGAAAATCATCTTTGCGATTGGTCAATTGGGGTGGTCATTGGCGAGTTTTGGGGTATTGAATCTGCTAATTTATTTTTACATGCCACCGGAAGACGGTAAAACGGATTTTCCTGATTACATATTTCAAGGAAATATACTTTTAGGATTGACTATCATAGGCTTGATTAGTTTTGGCGGACGAATATTCGATGCTTTTACTGACCCGTTTATTGCGAATTTATCAGATAAATCAACGAATAAAATCGGAAAACGCAGACTATTTATGGCAATTGGGGCAGTCCCTTTTGCCTTATTGTCTATCTTGGTATTCTACCCGATTGGTGGTGAAGATATGATGTTCAATACGGCTTGGTTGGTGTTGGTGTGTGCATTGTTTTTCTTCTTTTTTACAGTCTATGTCGTACCTTATAATGCGTTGATAGGAGAGTTGGGACATCATCCGAAAGACAGGATGTTGATTAGTACTTTGATTTCCGTGGCATTTGCGTTGGGGTTTGTATTGGGTGGAATGACGTATGCGATGCAGGGATATTTTGAGGGTATGGGCATGACCTCCGCACAGGCTTTTCAAACTTCGGTGGCGATATTGGCGGTGATTGCATTGGTGTGTATGCTGGTTCCAGTATTTTTTTTGGATGAAAATCGTTATTGCAAACAAACGAATTCGGCGATAGACTTCACAGAATCGGGTCGCATCGTTTGGCAGAATACCAACTTCCGGTATTTCGTTTTTTCTGATTTAACGTATTGGGTATCAGTGACAATTATCCAAACGGGCATTATTTATTACACGACAATTTTATTGGAATTGGAAAAAGATGTCGCCAGTTTGTTTGGTGCGATTGCCTTTCCTTTGAGTTTCGCCTTGTATATTCCGATTAATTTGGCTGTAGCTCGTTTCGGTAAAAAGAAACTGATTAATTTTGGTTTTCTTTTATTTGCATCTACATTTTTACTCACTTTCTTTCTTGGAAAATTGCCTGTCTCACCGATGGTACAATTGATGTTAGTGATTGTATTGGCTGCCTTTCCTTTGGCGATTTTCGGTATCATTCCCACCGCGATTATTGCTGATGAAGTCAATCGACAAACAGATGAAAACGGCGATTCGCAAGCCGCTATGTATTTTGGCTTCCGTACATTTATGATGAAACTCGGCGTATCACTCGCACTCCTGATTTTTCCGACTTTATTGAATTTTGGTAAAAGTGTGGATAATGATTTGGGGGTACGTTTGACGGCTATCGCTGCATTTGCCTTTTGTTTATTGGGCTGGTTTTTATTTAGAAATTACAAGGAGGTAATGGATAATGATTAATGATTAATTTTCGTTTTCGCTACGCGAAAAATACTTCATTAACCATTAATCGTTTATCATCATTCATTCTTAATCCCTGAATAACGTTGACCGTTTTTCAACCGACGAAGTTCATACTTCATTGTTCGGTGAAGCCGTTCATTCCTGAAACATCCCCATAAATTTTCCGAACTCCATGATACCACCTTCAATCTTCAAGTCTCCTTTGGCAATAGCAGCTCTTGGATTCCGTAGTTCAGCTAAAATTTCTTTCCAAATTATACTTGTTGTTTCGATTTCAAGGTCAGGTTCTGTGAGTGCGAAGGGTTGAATTTCTGCTACGCCATTTCTAATGTGTAGCGACCAATATTCGTCAATATCCGTAAATTGAAAGACGGCTTTTTTTATTGTAATCCATAGATTTTTCGGAATTTATCTCGACTGCAATTGCATTGAAAATCGCTTCCAAAGGAATATTATGCGCCATTTGCGGTGTACTTTTTATATCAGTTTCCGTATCCAAACCTTTCACCTCCAATGCCTGTGTCAGATAGTAATGTCTTGCGTTCGGATTCGATTGTTTTTCGGCAAGATGAATGAAGCTTTCATAGCGGATTTCTTTTACCTCACCACCATCCGGCGACAGCCGAAGCAAGTAATCAGTTAGTTCCAATGCCCATTGAAATTCATCATTATCCAATGCTTTTTTTGCTTTGGAAAGTAGTTCTTTTTCGCCACCTGCGAGGGCTGCCATTTTTTCGGCTTTTTCTTTAACTGGCAAAGGCAATAAAGTCGAAGCATTCCCATCAAACCAACCCAAATAACCACCAAAAATACTTTTGACCGACCAATCTACACGCCCGTAAAATTCTTTTAAATAAGGTGATTTGCTCAAATGTTCGGGCAGCACCACACGCTCTGCGATTTCATCGGGTGATAAGCCCATGTTGATATGACGTATCGTTTGGTCGTGTACAAATCGCACCGCATCCGCGTAATCTTGCAGAATTTGCGCTATTTTGTCTGCCCCTTCAATGGGTCGTGTATGGCTTGGTATCAAAAATTCGGGCTTCAAATAACGCATTTTATCTAAGCTGCTTGCCCACTGTTTCACATCCCGATAAGGTGTGCCACGAATAGTGTATAAGTTGGGAAATGCCTTGTAAATATTATCGCCCGAAAGCAGTACCTTTCGTTCCGGCAACCATACGTAGAGTTGGTCGTCCGTTTCGCCGGGAACGTGTGCAAATTTTAATTTTACGCCTTCAATTTCCACTTCCAGTGAATCCTTAAAAGTGACAGTCGGGCGGAGCAATGAACGTGTAGTCGCATCATTAGCATCCAAATACGGACCAATTCCACAATTAATATGACTTTCTTCATCCAAAAAATTACCAAACATCCGATAACTACGTCTGCTGATAATTGGTCTTACAACACTCAGCAATCTATCAATATAATAATTCGTCAATTCATGTGAATAAATCTCCGGGTTATCCTCTCCCGCCATAGCTTCCGCTCCAAAAATATGGTCGGCATGATTGTGTGTATAAATGATTGCTTTTACAGGCTTGCTACTAATTTTATCGAATTCCGTTTTCACCCGTTTTGCCGCCTCAACACTCTCCATACAATCCACGATGATGTTGCCATTTTTTCCCTCAATCAATATCGAATTTGCCAATCCAAAACCCACTGCCACATGTATTCCATCAGTTACTTCGATGACTTCTGGCGTATCAAATTCGGCAGAATGTGCCTCCAATTCCGCCACTGAAGCGGGTGAGTGCTCGAATGTCATTTTCTTATTTTCTTTTTTACAGGAAAATAAAAGAACAATCAAAATTAGCGCAGTAAATAGTAGTTGTTTCATGATACTTTCTCAAAATAATGAGCCTTGCAGCGGCTGCCTTTAGTTCCGATAACTATCGGAAAAAAGGTTCGATAGAACCTTTACCTCGCGTTCACCAAACCAACGTATTGCTCCCTTACGGTCGTCGGCAGCTGAAGACAGCCGGTACGGGTTCCAAAAATGTGTACTCTGTTGAAATATTTTTTTCGTAAATATAGCCGATAATCAGTAAAAGATTCGTTTATTCGTCATTCATAAAAAATAAAACATGGAGTTTAAAGATAAAATCATACTCGTGACGGGTGCAGCATCAGGCATCGGGCGAAAAACGGCACTTGAATTTGCAAAGAAAGGCGGTGTGGTGATTGTTTCAGATGTCAATGAAAAAGGCGGAAACGAAACCGTCCAATTAATTGAGAATGAAGGAGGGAAAGCCGCATTTATCAAAAATAATGTAGCGGATTTTTCGGAAGTCGAACAAATGATAAATACGATTGTGGAGCGATATGGCAGCTTGGATATTGCGATTAATAATGCGGGTGTCGGCGGTCCGTTTGCACGATTGGCAGACACGAGTGTGGAGGAGTGGCATCGCGTCATGTCTATCAATGCATCGGGTGTTTTTTACTGTATGAAATGCGAACTCCAACAAATGCTCAAACAAGGCGGCGGCAAAATCGTCAACATCGCTTCTATCGCCGGATTGCGTGCCTTACCGAATGGTTCGCCCTACGTAGCCAGTAAACACGCCGTCGTCGGACTCACTAAAACAGCCGCAAAAGAGTATGCCACTAAAAACATCAGAATCAATGCTTTGTGTCCGGTATTTACGGTTACAGCGTTATTCAATCCCGAACAAATCGAACAAGGTGTACCCGGATTGCCCGATAAGTTGAAGGCAGGTATTCCAATGAAACGTTTTGCTGATGTACAGGAGATGACGGATGCTATTATATGGTTGTGTTCGGAAAAGGCGAGTTTTGTTACCGGATTAGCATTGCAAGTGGATGGCGGATTGACAGCGTAGGCTTCGTAGCACGGTGCTTCCAGCCCGTGTTGCGTTAGGAACACATAATATACGCGAAGCACGGGCTGGAAGCTCCGTGCTACGTTTGCTATGTTTTTATAAAAAAATAAAAAATATTGTTTATGAGCGATTTAAGTGGACAAGTGGCAATTGTGACCGGCGGCGCAAAAGGTATCGGCAAAGGTATCTGCGAAGTCTTCTGTAAGCACGGCGCAACTGTCATCTCATGGGACGTGATTGATGAAGGACAAATTTCGGCAGATACTATCGCCGCGCAAGGCGGAAAAATTTCATTTAGAAAAACGGATATTACCGACCGCGAAGATGTCAAGAAAGCTGCCGAAGAAGCCCACGCCGCACATGGCAGAATCGACATTCTCATCAATAATGCAGGTATTATTCGCGACCGTTCATTTGCAAAAATGACAGACGATGAGTGGGATAGCGTCATCAATGTCAATCTCAATGGCACGTATAATGCGACCAAAGCGGTGCTGCCTTACATGCGTGAGGCGGGTTACGGGCGTATCGTTTCTGCTTCGTCGATTAATGGCGTGCTGGGGGCATTCGGTCAGACAAATTATGCGGCGACAAAAGCCGCAATTATCGGCTTCACGAAGGCGCTCGCTAAGGAAGTCGGCAAATACGGCATCACTGCGAATGCTATTGCGCCCGGATTCATCAAGACCGATATGACGGATTCAATGCCGCAAGCTGCAATTGATTTTGGTATTATGCAAATTCCTGTGAAACGTATCGGCACGCCTGAGGATATGGCGTATGCGTATCTATTTTTGGCGTCGAAAGAAGCAGGATTTGTAAATGGGCATGTGTTACATGCCAATGGTGGAGCATTTTAATGGAATGTAGCATACCCGTAGCACGGTGCTTCCAGTCCGTGTCTCCCGTACATTATGCGTTCCTAACGCGGCACGGGCTGGAAGCACCGTGCTACGAGTATGCTACGTTCCTCAAATTTTTGATATGCAAAAAGTACGAAAAGGTGAGGAACTCCCCGAAGTTTCCTTAAAGCAATATCTTCTTGAAAATAAATTGATTGAAGATGTAAATGCTGAACTCAACGTCACTCAGTTTTCCAATGGATTTTCTAATTTGACGTATTTATTGGAAATTGAAAATAAGTCGTATGTGCTACGCCGTCCGCCTGCGGGTGCGGTCAAGCGCGGGCATGATATGGGACGTGAGTATAAGATTTTGTCGCGCTTATATAAGGGTTTTCCCAAGTCGCCGAAAGCATTGGTGTACACGGAAGATACGGATGTAATTGGTGCGTCATTTTATGTGATGGAAAAAGTGGATGGTGTAATTCTCACGATGCGCGAGGCGAAAAAGCGGCAGATTTCACCCGAAGGGTATCAGAAAATCACGAATGAATGGTTGGATACTTTCGTGGAATTACATGGGCTTGATTATGAGTCCGTTGGCTTAGGAGATTTGGGACGTCCAGCGGGATATGTGGAGCGACAGGTGACGAATTGGGGCAAGCAATATCTCAAAGCTGCTACCGACGATGTGCCGGAAGCGACTCGCGTCATGCAGTGGATGCAAGAGTACCAACCCCGCGAATACGACCACAGCCTGATTCATAATGATTTTAAGTATGATAATGTGGTTTTCGAGGATGATTCGTGGTCAAAAATCCGTGCGGTATTGGATTGGGAAATGTGTACGCTTGGCGATCCACTGATGGACTTGGGTGGTTCACTTGCCTATTGGACGACGCCCGCAGATGGTGAATTATTTTCCAAAAACCTCCCTTCTCCCACCATTTTTCCCGGCAATCCGAAACGTAGTGAGTTGGTAGAAATGTATGCTCAAAAAAGCGGCAGAGACATTCGAAATCTGACCTTTTACTATGTATTTGGTTTGTTTAAATTAGCAGTGATTGCCCAGCAAATTTACTATCGCTACCATAAAGGATTGACGACGGATGAGCGTTTTGCCAGCTTAAATTTTGCAGCGAAAATGTTGTGCGTCATTGGGGTGCAGGCGATTGAGAAAGACCGTATAGAAGATTTGTTTTTGTAGTCCACAGTCCACTGACGACAGTCCACAGTTTAACGCGGGGTATAGCGCGGGTTTACGAGAAAGAAACAATTTATAATTTCAAAAATATTTAAACAAATGGAATTTAAATTTGAAAAACTGAGAGTATGGCAACAAGCAATTGATTTTGCTCACGAAATACACTTGATGACTCGTAGTTTTCCTAAAGAAGAATTATTCATTTTGACCAGCCAAATAAAACGGGCTGCGGATTCTGTTGCACTAAATATTGCCGAAGGTTCTACAGGACAAACAGATGCACAATTTTCTCAATTTTTAGGTTATGCCATTAGGTCAGGCGTGGAAGTGGTAACCTGTCTTTATTTAGCGAAAAAAAGAGGCTTCATCAATGATGAAATATTTGGCAAACTATACAAGGATGCTAATCTTTTAATTCGCTCAACTCAAGCATTACGTAATACACTAAAATAGTCAATGAATGATGGTCTCGCGTTGAACTGTGGACTGTCGTCCGTTGACTGTGGACTATTTTTATGAGTAAAATATATTTTTTCCGGCACGCACAAGCCTCTTATTTAGCAGATAAT
>JAHDEO010000352.1 GCA_020628725.1 Saprospiraceae bacterium | reverse complement strand
GCAAATGAAATTGAAAATAATTGGACACTTTTTATGTATAGTTTTGAAAGAAACTATAGGAGATGCGTATTCAGACTTAATTTTGTCTTGTTATTTTTTGGAATTATTTATCATGAACAAAAAACACAATACACATGGCGATTGAAATCGCCTGTACAATGAAAAAGGTCGTTCCGAGTGGAACGACCTTTTATCTTGAAAAATTTTAACTAATTAAAATCAATTAAAATTTGTAACTCAATGTCAAGTAAATCATTGTACCCAACTGGCTAAAGTGATAACCATCATACGTCATTTGCTCATAACGATTATTGAAAGAAATCAAGTTGAGTGCTGCTTCCGAATAAGTACGTCCGTAGGCATCAAGTTCTGAGCTATTCAAGAGTGCCTCGCCTTCTGCGTCGTCTGCTTTAAATTCCCACTCAGGAAGTACACCGAGAATATTGTTGACATTCAAGGTAGCACCAAAGTGGTCGTTAAAGTTGTAGCTCAAACCCAAATCAGTAACGACTTTAGGCTGGAATTCTGTGTAGATGTTGCTATCCAAACCTTGCTGACGGAAAGTCGTAGGTCCGAAGAGTGTGTTGTTGAGTGAAATCGTTGCACCTGCAATGGTGTAATCCAAGCCCAAAATAGCTTTGTACAAAGGACGTGAAGTGAAGAATAATGCTTCCTGTGTAGGATTCGCCACTGATTGTCCTGCTTCTTCTACAAGTGTTGGATTTTTGACCTCGCCATCTCTTTCATTTTGAAGGGTGTAGTTACCGGAAAGGTTGGCAGAAAGTTTACCTGTACCGATTTCGATACCTCTATATGCTGCTACGAAATCAATACCTGATGTACGCGTATCCAATCCATTGACGAAGAAACTCAAATCAGAAAGATTGTTTTCTACCAAAATCGCATCCAAAGCAGTGTTGCCATCAGCAGTACCACCGATTTCGGTACTCAAGATAATACGGTCTTGTACAGCGATGTTGTAGTAATCCAAAGTAAGGCTCAAGCCTGAAATCGGGCGCAAACCAACACCAAAGGTCAAGTTGAGTGACTTTTCAGGTGATAAGGATGGTAAACCAAGAAGACGTGCCTCACGCGAAACGTTATTCACCAAACCACCTACTTGAATACCTTGTCCCGGTACGAAGCTATACTGTGCTTTTTGTGTATAAATCTGGTGCAAAGTCGGTGCTTTGAAACCCGTAGAAGCCGATGCACGAACGGTGATTTTGTTGTCCGATGTTTTGTAGCGTGAACTGACTTTCCAGACGAAAGCCGAGCCAAAGTCGCTATAATCTTCTACACGCGCCGTTGCATTGACCAAGAAATTATCTGTAAAATCTAAGGCAAAATCCGCATATCCACCGATATTATAACGATTAAATTTACCGGAGTTACGTGGGTCATTACCTGCAAATGAATCCGGTCCGCCAGCTTCGTAAGAATCCAAACTACCTTCGATGACTGTAAAGTCTTCGGTTCTAAACTCTGTACCTATCGCAAAGCTAAACAGGTCGCTAAAGCGTTTGGTGACGTCGATATTTCCGACATTGTGCGAGAAGCGAGTACCACCTACATCAAAAACGAGTGCACTATTTTCACGATATTTTTGAGAAAATGTTACCTCATCCGGCTGTTGTATCAAGTCGCCGTTTGCATCAGCCCATGTAGGCACCAGTACTTCATTACGGTTGTGCGAATTACTAACGATATAAGTTTGCTCATTGCTACCCGTAGTAAAACTCACATCTGTCAACCATCCGTTTCTTTCTGATTTGAAACCGATTGTACCATTATAGTCAATCAAATCACCATCGAAAGTCGGTACGTAACCTGCGTAGTCCTGAATACCGTTACCATTTAAATCTTGAAAACCGTATTGGTCGCCAAAGAAGTTTTCCAAATAAGGGAAGTCCTCTATTCTTCTCCAGTATGGTGTACGATAGTTCGCAAAACTGTTTACTTTTTTGTAGACATAAGCAGCATTTGCATACACTTCACTATTTTCGCTGACTTGTTTGCCTGCATTGACAGCAAATTTCATAGCTGTTGTTTCAGGCGAACCATTGATGTTACCTGCATCCGGTTTTTCATTCAAAAATGCTTGAACCTCTGCAATATCAGTTGCCGGATCACCGCTGATTCCGAAATCGGCAGCTTCACCTGCTGCGCTTACCATACCCGGACGATTTGCCAAAAATTGCTTGGACATATCAATGGTATAGTTCAAGAATCCACCTTCGCCGAGTTTCGCACCGCTATTGAGTGCTGCGCCGATAAATTCACCATCACCTGCAGCAGTGATACCTGTGCGCAGGTTGAAACGACCTTCGTCTACATTATCTTTCAAGATGATGTTCATAACCCCCGCGATGGCATCCGAACCATACTGAGCCGATGCACCGTCACGCAAGATTTCGATACGCTTAATCATATCGGTAGGAATCGCAGAGATGTCTGCCCCTGTCTCACCACGTCCCGGAGACGTCTGTGTGTAGAGTAGTGCACTCATATTTTTACGCTTACCATTGATGAGAATCAAGGTACGGCTTGGTCCCATGTTACGAATTTCGTAGGGGTCAAGCAATGAAGTCGCATCATTGACCGGCGTTTGTACCGTGTTGAAAGAAGGCACGCGATATTGAAGTGCTTTATCAAATGTAGTTTGTCCGGTAGATGTTAATTCTTTTGCTCTGAATACATCAATCGGTAGTGGCGTAGTCGTAGATGAACGCGGTGCAGTACGCTGACCTACAACGGTAACGCTTTCCAAACCTACGGCATCTTCTGACATCACTACATTCCACTCGCGCGTCTCGCCTGAACCAATTGTAAATTCAAGAATTTGGTCTTCATAACCAATGTAAGAAGCCGTAGCAATGTATCTACCCGGCTCAAGGTTGAGGGAATATTTTCCGTCAACATCGGTTATTGTTCCCATTCCGCTACCTACAGTAACGGTTGCTCCGATGAGTGTGCCATTAGCGTCGGTAAGTTGACCGGAAAGTGTTTGTGCATTGACCATCATAGGTAATGCAAATAAGAACAGTGCCACACTCAAGTATAGCTTGATGTTCGTTAGTGTACTTTTCATACGTAAAAAAAAGATTTTTAAGCAAGCCGAAGTTGACTTGCAATAGTTAGTAATTCGTTTGTAACGGTTAGTAAAGAAAAAACCTATATGTTACATTAAATTTATTGGCTGTAAATGTAGTACAAAAATTAACATAACGATAACAAAAGAATGGAAAATATGGAAGATTAACATTAGTTAAGTATAAATTCAAATGTTATCTTATTATCTCAGAATTTACTTTGCAAATTTTATGTTTGAACTTGAATTTGCGCTTGAACTTGTACTTTCACCCTCGCTTTAGCCCTAATTCATCTTTGGCTTTTTGATACATAAATTCTTGATTCTCTATCTTCATCAACAAATTAGCTGCGATAAATCCATAGCACATAGCGCCTTTTGCTCCAATGCCCGACATGCCTCCGATAAGGATTGCGTCAGTATCAGATGGCTGTTCTTTTAGTGGAAAATGCCCGACCAACGGAACACTCGTCTCCGTTAATGAATATACACAAGAACGTCCTTCAATATACTGTGTATCTTCTTTTTCAATTGGCAAATTATTCATTTTCAAATAATTCAACCATTGATTGTATGTCCATTCAATTTCGTCTTTGGTAGGCGGTGTTTTCCAAGCTGCATCTACATTTTCGAGTGCATTATACATTCGATGCCCGCCTATTTTGAATATAGGTAATCCATCAACATCTATGTATTCTATCATAGCATAAAACTGTTTTCCCCTCAAATCAAAAACAGGAAAGATGTTGTGTAAGCGCGTTTTTTCTCTTTCTGAATAATTGTTGTAAGCTGTTTTATTTATTTTGAAGTAACATAAAGACATGCGTTTGGGCGTGATGAGTTCTGCGATTTGAGGTTCAATACCCTTGAGTAACTCGCCATTATAAACTCCTGCTGCTACGATGATTTTTTTGGTGGATAGCTCTGTGGTTTTTCCTGTTTTTGTATCTTCAATAGCGATGATATAATGGTCATTTTTGGGGCTAATATTCAATACTTTGCGTTGATAAAGAATCTCACTTTTGCACTTGTAAATGGCTTTGTGTAGTTTATTAATGAGGGTTAAAGGATGCATGGTACCGGAATGTTCTTTATACTCTCTAATCACGGTAAGTTCATCGGGAATGGTCATCTCAAATTTAGCATATCCATCCTTTGAAGTGGCATATTCGCACTTATCTTTTTGTTCTTCATATAGTAATTGATTGACTTCTTCTTGCAGCACTTGGTCGTAGATGTAAGTCACGGGCGATGTGGTGTATACATCTGTCATGCGGTGCGTTTGGGTGTCATTTTCATTCAAAAAATCAATCAATTCTCGTGTGAGTGCTACGGAAGTGTTATTGAAATAGGAAAATATATCATCCTTCGGTCCGAGGCTTCGCGCTATCCGACTTTCCCCGAAACTCGAACCATATTCGTATATCTCATTTTGTTGCTCCAACAATAGCACATGCTCACCACGCTTTGACAAATGCCAAGCCGCAGCACTTCCCATTAATCCGCCACCGATGATTGTGATGTTTTGCATAAAAGAAGTTCAAGTTTAAGTCCAAGTTTAAGATTAAATCTAAGTTTTGGCTTCACCAAAACAAGTGTTTTAAACTTAAACTTAGACTTAATCTTAAGCTTAAACTTCATCAGCCTCTCTGGTAATCCCTGATGATTTGTCCTGTCGTTCTGCCATATACGCTGCGTACGTAGGCGTTGATGACTTTTGTGGTGGGAACGGGATTGTGTCCGGGGAAATAACCTTTGTATTTTTCGTAAGCATCTTCTACTACGCCAAGCGAGACTACATTCACTCGAATATCGCGTCTCACTTCCAGTGCTGCTGCTTGTACGAAGCTGTGAATGCCGCCATTGACCATTGCAGCACTTGCTGTTTTTATGACCGGGTCGTCCGCCAGAATTCCTGTGGAAAGGGTGATAGAACCATTTTCATTAAGATAATGTCTGCCAATGCGTACAAGATTGACTTGTCCCATGAGTTTGCTGCGTAGACCAATGTAGTAATCTTCTTCTGTGAGGTCGTCGAGTGGTGCCCATTTTGCTTCGCCTGCCGCGCAGATGATGGCATCTACTTTTCCTACTTGCTCAAACATGGCTTTGATAGAGGCACTATCCGCAATATCTACGTTGACATCACCGCTTTTTCGTCCGGCTACGATGACTTCATTTTCTTCGCCAAAATGTGCTGTTAGTCTTCTGCCGATGGTTCCGTTTCCGCCTATAATTAGTATTTTCATATTGTATTTAAATTGAATAAATAATTTTGGTAAAAGTACAGGAAAGTTTACACAAAATTTAGCGGTTTTTCTATTTGGATTGCGTTTCCTGTAAAACAAAAGAAAAAGTGTCAGATATTTTTCAATACCTGACACTTCTTTGTCTGCAATTTCTTCTTTAGAACATGTGTCTTGCGCCTTAAAGTTGGGTCCACATAAATTGTCATAAAGTTAGGACTATCATCGTACCCACTTTTTTGAGACATTCGAGCTAAAATTCATAAGACCGTTCAAGTCGGTTATAACTTTACGTCTATTTCAAAAACCTAACTTTACGACGCAAGACAACATGTTTAAAAACTACCTTAGTACGTCCAATTTCATAGTCTTTCGTTCATGTGGAGAGACGACTTCCACAAGATAAAGCCCTGCTGCCAAATGACCTATATCAAGACTTTCTCTGACGATAGCATCTTCATCATACGTCCATTGATATGCGCATAATTGTCGTCCCTGCATATCGTAGATGTGGACATTAACATCGCCGCCTCTTTCCATTTTCATATTTAATTCTACGACACCCACAGCCGGATTTGGCGTGATGGAAACACCTGAGTCCCGCATCTCTAATTTCAGAGAACGTACTTCCGAATATTCATAGCTACCGTCTTTATCCACCATTTTTAGGCGATAATAGACGTAGTTGCCACTGACTCTTGATATGTCATCTTCGTAAGTGTAATTGATTTCTTCCAGCGATTCGCCTGCGGTTGCGACTGTGCCTACATGTACGAAGTTCTCATTATTTGTTTTTCTTTGTATTTCGTAATGCGAGCTATTACTTTCTGTGAGACTAGTCCATGAGAGGTGGGCGGTTTTGTGGTCGTCGGATTTTACGGTAAATTCAGCGAGGTCAATAGGACCTTCGACAACTTTATACAGAGTAAAAAAGTCTTCGGTAGCAAGAGCTTCACCACAGTAATTATTACTATAAAAACTGGGGGAAAAGTCAGCAGAAGTAAAATCGCCACCGTAAACGTAACTCGGTGTAAGCGGTGATGCTGCCATAGCATATACCGGACCGTTTAAGTCAATGGATACATCTCCTATCAAAGGATACGATATAGGGTCGCAAGTTAATCCGTAAACTTTATTGCCACTACTAATCATCAAATGATCCATATCCTTAAAACCAGTCCAGAAATTGTAGAGTGGGGCATAAAAGATTTCATGTGTTCTGCCTATGTTTGGAATTTGCCAGAAGGAGTTGGCACAGAGACTTTGCTCCTCTTGAATTGTATCGTTTGGATAATACCATTTATTTGAACGATAGGCATACAAACTGTCACCACCAACAACCAAGACACTATTATACACTTCCAAATTGTCCACAGAAGTCATACTTCCATGTGTGGGTAATGATTCTACGGTCAAATTATTGAAAAAAAACAGACCTTCTGTAGGTGTCGTATTGACTTGCGTAAATTCACCGCCAACGACCAATTTACCTTCGTATATTTCAAACGTATTGACAGGTCCGTTGACTTGTAAAGCCTGTGTTGCAGACCAAGACGTTCCGTTCCACATTGCGAGATTGGCTATGTTATTTCCACCGACGCTTGTAAAGTCACCACCTATATATATTTGGTTGTCGTAACTTATTATATCTCTGATAGTTCCGTTCATGTCGCCTGTTTGAATACCTACCCAATCCGTACCATTATAGTAGGCAATATTGTAGAAATCAGTACCTGCTAACACAAAATCACCTGCTGCATAAATATTTCCGTTGTGGAGTTCAAGGTCATAGACTGTACCTTGAATCGTATTGCCGAAACTGCTATAAACATCTTGCCCCCAAGCGTCAACGCGGTAACTAAAAACACCGGATGTTTGTATTGCAAAGGAATCGTTTAAATGCAGAAAAGAACCACCAACTATCACTTCATCCCCTAGGGTCAACATTGTTCTTATCTGTTGATTTATGGCTAGTGGCGTATCCAAATCTTCCAGTAAGTAGCAAGTGCGAGACAGTATCGAAACAGATGTATTGATTTTATCTTTATTAATCAAATTTTGGGAAGGAGTTAGTGGGGGTTCATAACATGGCACAATATCAGCATGACCAAATAAAATCATTGAAATGAATTGAAGCAGCATTAAGCAGGTTAAATGATTGTTTTTCATACGAAAATAGTTAATTGTATTATTTAATTCGGACACTTTTCAGCGTCATCTTATCATCGACAAAATAGAATAAGACAAAGATATTTTCCGTTATTTTTTTTCTATTTTTTTATAAAATTTAAACAAAATTTATACTTATAAGTATTTAATTGTCAAATTTTTATCGCAAATTTATTTAAATTAAAATTATAGAAAATGAAACATTTGAAAACAAAAAATGCCGGATA
This sequence comes from Saprospiraceae bacterium, assembly GCA_020628725.1. Classification (GTDB taxonomy): domain Bacteria; phylum Bacteroidota; class Bacteroidia; order Chitinophagales; family Saprospiraceae; genus JAHDEO01. The sequence continues at coordinate 136 of JAHDEO010000352.1, read as the reverse complement.
TTTTGGACATACCCGACATTTCTTTTCAGAATAACGACAATTTTAATTTTATATAATTTGCTGTACAGAGCTTACCTTAAAACGTCTAATTTCATCGTCTTGCGTTCATGCGGAGAGACGACTTCTACAAGATAAA
>JAHDEO010000351.1 GCA_020628725.1 Saprospiraceae bacterium | reverse complement strand
ATGCTTTTATTCAAAAATCCGAAAATGACACATCAGTTGAAAATCATTATTCCAAAACCCTTATCACCGAAACGCTGACTGAAAACAAAGACTCCACTGCACGCGGCGCAGCTCCTGACCACCTCATGCGAATGTATGCATATAATGATTTGATGAAAAAAGTAGGACGCGGATATTTCGATAAAAAGCAGTTGGAAAAGCAATTTGTAGATGCAGCGAAAGAGGCGTATGTAGTCACACCCGTCAGCAGCCTCGTCGTCTTGGAAACACAAGCGGATTATGACCGTTTCGACATCAAAAAAGCCAAAAATAGTCTGCAAAATGCCAAAATCAAAGACTCCGGCTCAGTGCCTGAACCGGGGGAGTGGTTGTTGATTATTTTGAGTTTGTTGGTGGCGATTGTGGTGACGCGAGCTTCCGCCTCGCAGCAAAGAGAAGCGATTTGAAAATTAAATTATTTTAAGTATTTTTGAAAAAAATTACATGAATATGGGCGCGAAAAAATTATCTACTCTTCAACTCGAATTACTAAGGGTTTATTCCTATGACCCAAGCGAAGAAGATTTGTTGGAAATTAAAGAAATGTTGGCGAAATATTTTGCCGATAAGTTAGTCGCTAACGTCAATGCAGCGATAAAAGAGAAAAATATCACTGATGAAGACCTTGAAAGTTGGTTAAATGAATAAATTACGCATTGTCATTGATACCAATGTATTTTTAGTCTCATTAGCAGAGCATTATAAATACCATTGGATATTTCGCACACTAATCTCGGGAAAGTATGACCTGTGCGGTTCTACTGAAATTTTGTTGGAATATCAGGAGCAAGTTGCTTTGAGATATGGTTTGTCGAATACAGATAGTACTTTAGATTTTCTTCTAAACTTGCGTAATGTACATCTCATTACGCCACATTATCGTTGGAATATTATCCAAAAAGACGAAGATGATAACAAGTTTATTGATTGTGCAATTGCGGGAAATGCCGATTTTATCGTAACGGATGATAAAGATTTCAAAATACTTGATAATTGGAAATTTCCGCCAATGAAACGATTGAGAGGGGATGAATTTGGAACGTTGTACAAAGACAAATTAACGTGAAAATACAAGCCCGAATATCACCGCAAACCACAACCCTCATCCTGCTATGCACCACCATATTCGCATACTTCAACTACGAAAATCTCCCCTTGAATTTTTCATTGCTGTTGGGGGCATTATTCGCGTCATACATTTTCCGAAAAATCAGCAAGTAGCCATAAGTATCTCATTATTGCACTGTTGCTGGCGGTACTGTTGTGCTTCCGGCGCAGTGCTTCTTTGTATTATGCTTTTTGGTGTTTTTGTGTGTTGTATATCTTGGAAAGTCAATGGGGCAGGCTCAATCAATTGCCGCTTTTTCTTTTGGCGGTGGTGTCGTCCTTTGTGAATCACATCGCGTATGTGTGGAGTTTTCCGATACGTTTGTGGTTGAGTAAAATGACGGCTAAATCGCTGACATTCATCGGAATGGATGCCCAAGCTGATGGCAATATCATTCTTTTGAATGGAAATGATTTCAACGTAGAACCCGGCTGTGTAGGCTTGAATATGTTGGTGACGGGTTTGGTCTTGGGCTTGTTTATCCTCGCGCATTTTGAACGACAATACCAACGCACTTTCAATTTTTTGCAAGTGACGGCAGCGATGTTTTTAGTGCTTTTCCTATCGGTTTTTTCTAATTATGTTCGTTTGTTGACCTTGGTAGTGTTTTATATTTTACCGGAAAATCCTTTGCATGAAGTGGTCGGAATTGTGTGTTTGGTGCTGTACGTTTTGCTGCCGTTTTATTGGATAATACGTAAAACGATTTTGTAAATCGTCGCGTCATATCAAGAGAACGATTTGTAAAATCGTTTTACGTTATTTAAACAAACTCTTCCGCCCATACACACTACAAATAGGGCAGGAGAGGGGATCGTGTCCGCGAGCCGGACAATATTCTCTACCGAAGAAAATAATTTGAAGATGCAGCCTGTTCCATTTCTCTTTTGGAAAGAGACGTTTGAGGTCTTTTTCGGTTTGGACAACGTTTTTGCCCGTACTCAATGCCCAACGATACGCGAGCCGATGAATATGCGTATCCACCGGAAAAGCCGGATGCCCAAATCCCTGCGACATCACCACCGAAGCCGTCTTATGACCCACTCCGGGCAAGGCTTCCAAGTCTTCAAACGATTCGGGAACTTCGCCGTCGTGCTTGTCGAGCAGGATTTCTGAGAGCTTGTGAATGGCTTTCGATTTTCGAGGAGAAAGTCCGCAAGGCTTGATGATTTCGCGGATGTGGTCTACGTCCATTTTGACCATATCCTGTGGCGTGGCAGCTTCCGCAAATAGCAGGGGCGTGATTTGATTGACACGCTTATCGGTACATTGCGCCGATAGCAAAACCGCTATCAGCAAAGTATAATTATCCTGATGGTCTAAGGGAATCGGTACTTTCGGATAGAGTTCTTCGAGTATCTCCGCGATTTTATCGGCTTTTTCCTGCTTTTTCATTGAGCAATGAGTGAATGAGCGAATTTTGAATGAGTGAATGATTTTTGATTGGCGAATATATTGAAAATTTTGCGAAGCAAAACACTCATCAAAAAAATACATTAACTTTACCCAAGTCAAAACAATTTCCGAATTACAAGGTTAGGACACCAACGTGACGATTTTTCAATCAAAAATCTAAAATCACTCAATTAAAAATCAATGAAGGGTCTCATCAAATACTTCATACGCTACTCCAATACAGCAGATGTGGCGATATTGCTCATTATGGTGGTGGGTGTATTGTCCTTGATGAACATGACGCGCAGTTCGTTTCCGCGTAATGAAAGCCGTTTGATTTCCGTGCAATGCGTATATCCGGGCGCATCGCCGCAAGAGGTAGAAAATGGTGTAACCACCAAAATCGAAGAAGAACTCAAAGGCTTGTCCGGCATCAAAAAAGTCACTTCCGTCAGCCGCGAAAACTCCGCGACGATTACAGTAGAAACTTTAGCAGAAACCGATATTGATGTAGCGGTAACGGATGTAAAAAATGCTGTCGATCGCATCAATTCCTTTCCCGGCGGACTCGAAACGCCCGTCGTATACAAGTTGGAAAATGTAGATTTAGCAGGCGAATTTGCGATTAGTGGGAATGTAGATTTGAAGACGCTCAAAGCATACGCAAAGATAGCCGAAGAGGAATTATTATTAGAAAATAATATCTCAAAAGTAACGATTGGCGGTTATCCTGATGAAGAAATTGAAATCGCAGTCCGCGAAAATGAACTGAACACTTACGGCTTGACTTTCGACCAAATTTCCAACGCCATACGCCGTAGCAATATCGACCTCACAGGTGGTACATTCGACATGGGCGATACCGAAATCACCATTCGCGCCCGCAACAAAAAGTACGATGCCGAAGGACTCGAAAATATCATCGTTGCCACCAGCGCGACGGGTACAAATGTCCGCCTAAAAGACATCGCCGACATCACAGATAAATGGGCAGACAGCCCCGTCCGTACCTATTACGATGGCAAACCCGCCGTCACCCTTACTGTCAATAGTACGCTCAGCGAAGACATTATCGAAGGCTCAGAAATTGTCAAAAATTACGTCGAAGAATTCAACGAAAAATACCAAGTCGTACAAGCGGACGTGATACGTGACGGCAGCGTTGCCGTCCGTAGTCGTACCAATTTACTCGTTAAAAACGGTGCGATAGGAATAGTACTCGTCTTGCTCGTTTTGGGTTTATTTCTCAATCCGCGTATTGCTTTTTGGGTGGCATTGAGTATTCCGATTTCGATATTGGGAATGTTTATGATAGCGCCCTTTTTCGGAATTACGATTAATTTGTTTTCGCTTTTCGGCTTGATACTCAGTATTGGAATTTTGGTGGATGACGGGGTCGTGATTGCCGAAAATATTTTCCAAAAATACGAAGCCGGAATGCCCGCCAAACAAGCTGCTTACGAAGGTACGATGGAGGTCGTTCCGTCCATTATTTCGGCGGTGGTGACGACTTGTTTATTCTTTACAATTTTCTTTTTTCTTGGTGGACGAATTGGTGATTTTATCTCCAATATCGCCTTTGTCGTGATTGTGGTTTTGCTATTTTCTTTGATTGAAGGCTTCTTCATTCTCCCCGCACACATAGCGCACTCAAAAGCCCTTCGCCACGATGTCCAACCCAGTAAATTTGAACGAGCAACAACGGGTTTGTTGGAATATTTGAAAGATAAAATCTATGCGCCTATGCTGCGTTTTAGCCTCAATAATAAATTTTTATCCTTTGTGATTTTCTTTGTGATGTTGTATTTCAGTATCGCGTTGATGCGGGGAGGAGTGCAGCCTTTTACCTTCTTTCCGAATATTGATTTTGATGAAGTTGGTGTCTCATTTCGACTACCTGCGGGTACGACGGAGGATGTTACGATTAACTACCTTGAACGTATAGAACAAGCCGCTTTTGAGGTCAATGAAGAGATGAGCAAAGACCGCTCGGATGACAATAAAATCATCACAGGCGTTGTTCGTAATGTCGGTCCCGGCACGAATGAAGGCAGGTTGAGCATCATTCTATTTGACGGAGAACAGCGTGGCGTGGAGAGCTTCAAAATCGCCAATGCAATACGTGAAAAAGTCGGTCCGATTTACGAAGCAGAACAACTGACCTTTGGTGGTGCGCGGATATTTGGCAGTGCAGTCGCGGTTTCTTTTTTAGGTAAAAATTACGAACAACTCCGTGCAGCAAAAAACGAATTCAAAACCGCCCTCAAGACCATGCCCGAACTCAAAGACATCGTAGACGACGACGTACTCGGTTCGCAAGAACTCAACCTGCGCCTACGCCAACAAGCCGAAGCCCTCGGCTTGAACTTACAAACCATCATCAACCAAGTGCGACAAGGTTACTTCGGCACAGAAGTACAACGCCTCCAACGCGGCGATGATGAAGTCAAAATCTGGGTGCGTTATGCCGAGTCTGCCCGTCAGTCGCAGTCGGGTTTGGAGAATATGAAAATCCGCGTCAATGGCATTGCTTATCCACTCAAAGAACTCGTTGACCTCGAACCGCAAGCGGGTGTCCTCAATATCAATCACGTAGACGGGCGCACCAAAATCGAAGTCACCGCCGAGCAAACCAACCCCGATGCTTCCACCACCGAGATCGTTGCGAAAGTCCAAGACGAAGTATTACCCGGCATCCTCGCCAAGTATCCCGAAATCGAAGTCACCTTCGGCGGACAAAGCGAAACGGCAGGCGATACAGGCGCAGCAATAGGGCGTGTAATGCCGATTATTTTGCTGCTCGTACTGGCAGTCGTGACGCTGACTTTTCGCTCCTTCAAACAGGCGATTATGGTGATTTTATTGATTCCGTTTGCTTTCATAGGCGTGGTCACGGGACATATGATACACGGGATTCCAGTGAGTTTTTTGTCTATCTTTGGTATCCTTGCATTGGCAGGTATCGTCATCAACGACAGCCTTGTACTCATCAATGCCATGAACACCAATCTCCGTAAAGGCATCCCCCTCCAACAAGCCGTATATGATGCCTCACTGACCCGCTTCCGCCCGATTATCCTGACGACGATTACGACCGTAGCGGGCTTGCTGCCCATCGTCGCAGAGACGAGCATCCAAGCCAAATTTCTCAAACCTATGGCGATTTCTTTGTCTTATGGTTTGATTGCCGCGATGTTTATTATGTTGATTTTGTTGCCTGTTTTTATCTTAGGTTTTAATCTGATTAGCCAACATTTGTATTGGTTGTGGGAAGGGGAGAAGTTGGCGAGTGAGGAGTTTGAGGCGGCTGTGCAAGAGGTGAAAGGGGAGGTGGTGTGAACCTGTACAGGCGACTTTTAGTCGCCATGTCCATCATCAAGATTAAAACAATGAGTCTCTAAACACTCACCACCACACCTTCAAAAATCCGCTTCTCTGTCAACACCTCAATCAAGGTATAAGTATCTTGTGTAAAATTATGCCCACCACTCAACCAGTCGGAAATTTCGGAAGGAGTTTTACCGAGTAATTCTGCAAATTCGGGTATGGAAAGCTTGAGTTCTTGGCGGATGTCGTCTATACGTGCGGCTACACGCATACGGGCGCGGACTTGTTCGCGTTCCAATAGTTCACTTTCAGTGAGATTTTGCATGTAAGGATTAATATATCTACGTTTCTTCATCGTAACCAAATTTTAATTCACCTTCGAAGTCTTTTCCGAGATTGGTAAAACGAATATCGCCGTCTTTTTGTTTTTCATAAATAGCGTCAGAAATAGCTTTGATGATTTCAGCCTGTTGATTTAGGTTTTCATCTTCCTGATACGCACGAATATCTTTGGGTTTTTCGCCTCCACCACCAAGTACCACTAAATCCATTCCATAACGAATACAATATAAACGAAGTTTGGAATCAGGCACATCGTATATTGCACAAACCAAATCTCCGGGCTTTCCTTCGTGCAATTTAAAGAATTGCTCTCGCGCTCCCATATCATGCCCGATTGTGTAGAGTTTGTTGTTGATGTTTTGGAGTTGTGATTTGAATAAATCTACATTTTCTTCCCAAAAAATATCAAACAAGTACATGTCAGAATCTTCTAAATACACTTGATAGATAGAACATTCATCGCCCGACAGAATTTCATCCTTGACTAATTCAAACTTCATTTTTAGGTTTGGCTTTCGTTAAAAATACGATAATTTTGTGAAATTACCAATTTCTAAAACGAAAGAGTCGGCAGCGGTTGTCTGTTTTTACGAAGTTGGCAGTTTGTTTGTTTGATGCGATGCAAAACGGTAGCACTTTCAGTGAAAAATTCCTATCTTTGGAAAAAGAAACATAATGAAAGCAATCGAAACAACCGGACATATCGACCACGAAGGTAAATTACAAATCAAACATCCGCTTGCGCTTACTAATCGTCAAGTGAAGATTATCGTGCTTGTTCCTGAAGGTGACGATATTCAAGATGACGAGTGGCTGAAGGCTGTCGGTACAAGTGATTCCTTCAACTTTTTGAATGAACCGGAAGAAGATATTTATACGCTTTCAGACGGAAAACCCTACCAATCATGAAATACGATATTGTCCTCGTTCCCTTTCCTTTTGATGATTTATCGGGTACAAAAGTACGTCCTGCCGTCTGCCTTACCGACCCGATGACAGGCTATAATCACCTTGTTATCGCCTTCATTACCAGTAATATAGCTATTGCTACCGAAGCTTCTGACTTGATTATCAATTCGACGGATGCCGATTTTAGTATGACCGGACTGCGATTGAGTTCTGCTGTTCGCTTACATCGTTTGGTGACGATTCCTACACGTATTATTCGTAGGCAACTTGGGGTTTTACCCGCAAGTTATCATGCGGATTTGGAGCAGAAATTGAGAAATTTGTTTGATTTGTAGGATGAATGGCTGTCTGTATTTTCCAAACAAAATCTTATATTTGCAGCGCATATGTCGGAGAAGGGTACATATACGCATATTTCTGGTTATTGTTCTTTAAAGATAAGAAACGTTTTTGAGACTTAAGTTTAGTTCTTGATATAGAATCGATTCATCAACTACCATTTAAAAGCGAATTTTAATTGTTTGGCTTGCCTCTGAGTCAACCTACTGTAAGGTAACAAATTAAACAAACGTCTTTTTTTATCTTCTTTAGTTTCAAATAAGTCATCTATAAATTCTTGTTTACTCAGATTTGAAACAAGTATAACGGGAAACTTGTCCTTTGCGAATTTTGAAAACATTTTAGCCACTGACTCTGTATTTGACATATCGAATGCTCCTTCGGATGTCTCTAAAAAGAGGAAAGGTTTTACTTTTGCTTCGTCACAATATAATTCAAGTAAGGATACTCTGAATAAGTACTCTAAGAAAATTG
>JAHDEO010000350.1 GCA_020628725.1 Saprospiraceae bacterium | reverse complement strand
AAAATCTCCTTAAACGAAATAATATGCAGCCCATTTTTTACCAAATACTGCAAAATATCATTCGAGTCATCGCCTTCATTGATTTTGATGATAAGTGAATCGGCAGCGCGTTTTTCCAGCCTGAATTTTTCTTCAATATCAGTGGGAAGTTCCCCTTCGAATTTCACTTCAAAAAGATTCTCCTTGAAGCGGTTTTTCACATCCTTCACCATGCCGCTGAGGATGTTTTTTCCTTTGTTAATCAAGACAATTTCTTCGCAAACTTCCTCCACTTGCTCCATGCGATGTGTAGAGAAAATAATGCTTGTACCTTGTTGATTGAGTTGGTAAATTTCATCTTTGATAAGGTTGGTATTCACGGGGTCGAGTCCTGAAAACGGCTCGTCGAGTATCAACAAATTCGGCTTGTGGATGACCGTAGCGATAAATTGAATTTTCTGCTGCATTCCCTTAGAGAGTTCCTCAATTTTCTTGTCCCACCAATCTTCGATACCGAATTTTTTAAACCAATAATCAATCTCTGCCTTAGCTGCCGCCTCGGAAAGTCCTTTGAGTTGTGCGAGGTAAATGAGGTGTTCGCCCACCTTCATTTTCTTGTACAAACCGCGCTCTTCGGGCATATACCCAATCGCCTCCGGGTGGCGTGCGCCAAGCGGTTCACCATTGAATAGCACCGTGCCCGCATCTGCTCGCGTGATGGTCGTGATGATACGTATGAGCGAAGTTTTCCCCGCCCCATTCGGACCGAGCAGACCAAAAATCCGTCCTTTCGGCACATTGAAACTTACGCCGTCTACAGCAGTATGATTTTCGTAGGTTTTGACAACATCTTTGAGTTCTAAAATATTCATGCGATTAATTAGAGGTCAGAAGTCAGAACATTTCATTGTCAGAAGTCAGATAAATAAAAATCTGACTTCTGACAGCAAAGTATTCTGACTTCTGACAGTAAAACGTTCTGACTTCTAATCCAAAAAGCAAATTACTTATTAAAAATCAAACAAAAAAAGATGAATGAAGGATTTTTTAAGATGAAAACAATTAGCAGCGGAAAAAATGCAACCTCAAAGCATAAATCCTCGTAAAATGATAAGTGAATTTAAATGTAGAACAAACACAAAAAAACTAAAAAAGCAACGGTCATTCTGAACTGGATTCAGAATCTTTTGGGCGCAAGAGAGCGATTTTAAAATGAAGCTCCTACTTAACATTGTGCCAAGACCGGGCAGATTCTGAATCCAGTTCAGAATGACCGTTAATCTTTTGGGGTTTTTGAGGGGTTTTATTTTTATAAAAATTGATTGATGTGTTTGTTTCATTTGCCGAAAAATTAATACAATGCGTTATTTATTACTGTTCATCAGTTTGTCTTTTATCGCCTGCAATGAAGGCAATTTTAAATCAGAATTTTCCAATCACAAAAAAGAAGTTTATCGACAGGCGATGCAAAACGGTGATTATGAGGTAGCGACCCAAGCCATCTACGATATACTCGCTACCCAACCATCAGAAGACGAATGGCGGGATTCCCTGGCACTGCTCTACGCCCAACAAAAAGCCTATCCGCAAGCTCTCAAAATCAGCGAACAACAAATCGCTAAAAATCCGACGGATACGCTCATGCTCAAAGTCCAAGCTTTATCCTACAAATCAATGGGCAATCCTAAAAAATCACTGGAAGCTTACGAAAAACTCTATCCGCTAACGCAGAATGTCTATCATCTCTACGAGATTGCGACCATCCAATATAGCATGACTCGTTTGCAAGAATGCTTGGTTACTGCCAAATCATTGCACGCCCACGAAGGACTCGGTGAGGCACGCATCAACTTAAATTTCAACCAACAAAATCAAGTCGTACCACTCAAAGCTGCCGTGTACAATATTCAAGGTGTCGTCGCCAAAGACTTGGATAAGCAAGCCGAGGCAAAGGCTTTCTTCGAGCAGGCTTTGAAAGTCGCGCCTGATTTTGCATTGGCAAAAGGTAATTTGGAAGAAATGAAAGGATGATTTAAATGAGAAATGTAAAATATCAAATGTAAAATGTAAAAGGGGGTATTTGTATGATTTTTTTTTGCAAAAACTTGATTTTCAAAAAAATAGAAATTGTGGATTTATCGAAAGTAAACTTCGCGTAATACTTGTACTTTTACATTTTACATTTATTATTTTACATTTTACATTTATAAAAAGTTGAAATTGCTGTTTTTTCGGTATTTTTACGGGTTGGTAACAAATCGTTATTGGAAACACGTTAAAAATTATGAAAAAGCTAATCTTCATCTCTTCGCTCCTATCCTTGTCGCTGCTTTCCTATGCTCAGACCCAAGAAGCCAAATGGGGTTTGGGTGTTTATCCCAGTGCTGTGAGTTTTGATGCTTTGGATGAGTCTGGTGCATTATTCGAATCTGACAATTACGAACCCGGTGTGCGTTTTGTCATTTCGCGCTATCTTAATGCTTCCTTTGATTTGGGCTTGGACGGTACGCTTGCCGTAGTACGTACACCTGCTACAGATGGCAATAATGAAGAAAACCGCCTTGAAAGAGATAATTTCTATGATGGAGATATTTTTCTCAAATACAAACTGAATAACGGTTATTTATTTGGTAAAAATTCCTTTTTCGCGCCTTACCTGCGCGCAGGTATCGGACCGAATTACACAGATACACTTGGAATTTTCGCACCACTGGCGGCGGGTTTGAATATCAAGCTAAACAAATCGGCTTACCTCACCGCCGAATCTGCTTACAAATACGGCGTCAACAATTCTGATAATTATTTACAGCATTCCATAGGTGTCACCATCAATCTTGGTACATCAGGGCGCAATATGAATCTACGCAAAAAACCTGCGGATGCCGATAATGACGGTGTACCTGATTTCACAGATAAATGTCCTGATTTGAAAGGTGATGCCCTCACAGGCGGCTGCCCTGACAGAGATGGTGACGGTGTAGTGGACGCCGAAGATAAATGTCCTGACGAAAAAGGATATGCTAATTTTGATGGCTGTGTTGGTGAGAAAAGCACGGGAGGCAAAAGCGAGCCACTTATCGCGACCATTCAGGATAGTGACAACGATAATATTCCTGATAATGTAGACAAATGTCCGAATACGAAAGGAAGTTTTACCGCCACAGGTTGCCCTGATGCGGACGGCGATGGTATTGCGGATGGCGAAGATACTTGCCCCAATACTTACGGAAAAGCTGCTTATGATGGTTGTCCATACGATGCCGTCGGAATGGAACGCCTCAATAAAGGTTTTGACCCGACCAAAGAACCCACCACAAAAGTTGTCACAAAAACCGTTGCGACACCTGCGCCCGCACCTGCTGCGGATAGTGGTTTGGGCTTGTCTGTTACAAGTGTTTCAAGGTCAGAGATAGTACCTGCCGAATTTGATTATTGTGTGTATTTTGATGAATTTAGAAGTGAATTTGAACAAGCGATTTATTTTAGTTCGGGTAGTGCAGCATTGAACACTCCTACTCGAAAAGTGTTAGACCGATTAGCGAAATTCACCAAAAAATGTGGACAACGAACTGTTGTCATCAAAGCACACACCGACGATGTAGGCGATGAAGCTGCCAATCAACGATTGTCAGAGCGTCGCGCCGAAGCGGTCAAAAAATATATGGTCGCTAAGGGAGTTGACCCGATGCTATTGCAAGCAGTGGGCTATGGTTCCATGCAACCTGTCGCACCCAATGACACGCCTGAAAATAAGGCAAAAAATCGTCGTGTAGAACTTGAAATTAGATAAAATACGAGTTGATGAATTGATGAATTGTCGAGTTGATGTAAGTCGACAACTCATCAACTCGACAACTCGTCAATTCATCAGCACATGATATTAATTACAGGCGGAACGGGCTTGGTCGGTATGCACCTAAGTCGCATGTTGCGCGACAAGGGATATGAAGTTGCTCACCTGAGTCGCAGAGAAAATTTACAAGCAGAATTTCCTGCGTATCGTTGGGATATTGACGGAGATTTTGTGGATGAAAAAGCCCTTCAACAAGCCGACCACATCATACATCTCGCAGGCGCAAGCATTGTGGGCAAGCGTTGGTCAGCACGACAAAAACAACGCATCCTCGATAGTCGCGTAAAAAGCCTCGAACTACTGGCTCGCCAAATCAAATCTTCCGGTGCATCCATCCAATCATTTATTAGTGCCTCTGCCGTTGGTTATTACGGAAATAGGGGAGATGAAATCATCACAGAAGCATCACCTGCGGGTGATAGTGGCTTCTTAGTAGAAAGCTGCGAATTATGGGAACAAGCTGTCGAAAATGTCACGGCTCTAGGCATTCGTACAGTGCGTATGCGTATCGGAATTGTCCTCTCTACTGTGGATGGTGCCTTGCCTAAAATTCTATTAAGTTTCAAAGCCAATGCGGGTACATGGTTTGGTGATGGGTCACAATATTATCCGTGGATTCATATTGATGATTTGGCGCAAATGTTCATTAGAACCATCGAAGATGATACCATGCAAGGCGCGTATAATGGTACAGCTCCCAATCCTGTGACCAATAAAGAGTTTGTAACGATATTGGCAAAAGCATTGGACAAAAAAGCTTTGTTAGTTCCTACGCCTGCCTTCGCCATGCGCTTGGCGATGGGGGAGATGGCAGACACGGTATTGCATGGCAGTCGCGTCATTCCGCAACGCATGACAGAAGCCGGATTTGAATTTAAATTTGAAGACTTAGAAGCTGCATTTAGAGACCTTATTAAAAGGAAAGTATAAAAAAATAGGCAAAAAGTATAAAAACCAACCTGACGCAATTTCTACAAATTAGATTATTTTGTTTTCTAAGTGATTTAAAATCAAATAATTATATTGTTCTTTTGCAAAAAAAAGCATCATCTCATTTTTTACTAAAAAAATACATATTGAATTTAAATATGTTATTATTGAAAAAATAATTTAAATTTACTCTTCATATCTGTGAAACCGCTTCCCTGAACATTCACTACATAAACCTATTTTGCAATTCTATTTCGTCGTTCTAATTTCAATTAGAATGATAGATTAGTACAAATTCACCTATACAAATGAATAATTTGAAAAACATTTGCTGTTTACTACTCTTGTCATTTTTAAGTTATACAGCACATGCTCAAGTTCCTTGCTCCGGCGGGTCGGCATCCGGCTATCCTTGCGATGGTATTGATTTGATGTCATTTACGCCGCTTTCTGTGATGAGTTCTTCGGGAGCAAATGATATTTGGGGTTGGACAAGCCCTAACACCGGTAGTGAATATGTCATACTCGGTTTGACTGACGGTACGGCATTTTTCAACATTGATAATCCCGTGAACCCAACCTATCTTGGAAAATTACCGACACATACCAGCAACAGCCAATGGCGCGACATCAAGACTTACAACAATCACGCTTTTATTGTCAGTGAAGCGGGTAGTCATGGTATGCAAGTATTTGATTTGACTCAACTTGATGGCGTTACCAGTCCGCAAACATGGTCAAATACAGCGCATCTCAATTATTTCGGAAATGCACATAATATCGTAATTAATGAAGGTTCAGGTTATGCCTATGCAGTTGGTGCCGGACCATGTAGCGGAGGCTTGGTCAGTGTAGATATTAGCAATCCGTCTAACCCAATATTTACAGGGTGTTTTAGTACAGATGGCTACACGCACGATGCTCAATGTGTCAACTACATCGGACCTGACCCACAGTATCAAGGCAAAGAGATTTGTTTTAATTCTAATGAAAATACACTTACGATAGTAGATGTAAGCGATAAGTCGGACATGACGCAGATTTCGCGTACGCCATATAATGGTTCGCGTTATACGCATCAAGGCTGGCTCACGGAAGACCATGAGTATTTCCTGATGAATGATGAGTTGGACGAATCCGGCAACGGACACAATACACGCACTTACATATGGGATTTGCGCGACCTTGACAATCCGACGTTTTTAGGTTTTTACCAAGCACCTGTTGCTTCTATTGACCATAACTTATATATCAGCGGCAATCTCGCGTATTGTTCTAATTACAGTTCGGGTTTGCGCGTACTTGATGTTACTAATATTGCATCCGGTAACCTGACAGAGTTTGCTTACTTCGATACATATACATCAAGCAATGGAGCTAATTTTAACGGAACTTGGAGTAACTACCCATATTTCGCAAGTGGAGTTATTGCAGTGAGTGGTATTGGTGAAGGTTTGTTTTTATTAAAATTGCAGGATGCAGCATGTGCTGATGGTATGCAAAATAATGGCGAAACAGGCGTCGATTGTGGTGGTAACTGTGCGCCATGTCCTACATGTAGTGATGGTATTCAAAATGGAGACGAAACAGGTCTCGATTGTGGCGGACCTGATTGTGCGGCGTGCCCTCCGTGTAGCGGCATAACACTTACATTACTCACGGATGATTATGCTTCTGAGACTACTTGGTCTATTTTGGATGCTAGTGGCAATCAGGTAGCTTCAGGTGGTAATTATGGTAGTAACAATACGACTTTTATAGAGACTTCCTGCCTCTTTACGGGGTGTTATGATTTTGTGATCAATGACAGCTATGGCGATGGCATCTGTTGTGGATTTGGTAACGGTTCCTACGAACTTATGGATGATGCTACGGGTAATGTATTGGCTTCCGGCGGACAATTTGGTTCGAGCGAAACGACGAACTTCTGCCTCACTGCTGCGCCTACTTGTGCAGGGGTAGACCTTGACATCAACTTTGATGGTGCGCCTACCCAAACCAGTTGGGAAATCACGGATACCGGTGGTGCTGTAGTTGCTTCTTCCGGCGGCAATACTTACGGCGCAGCTTTGGCAAATTCTAATCTTGGATTGCCGGATATTTCTTGTTTACCTGATGGTTGCTATGATTTGACCTTCTACGATTCCGGCAACGACGGTATGTGTCCGCGTCGTACTTCTACGGTATTGACAGGTATAAATATTGCCGGTATAGGAGTTGGTGGTGTATTTAATGGTATACCGCGTGTTGCTTCCAACTGTGGTGATTACACCCTCACAGATGCCAATGGAACGGTACTCGCTTCCGGCGGTGGTCGATTTGGCACTTCTGAAACGAATAACTTCTGTATTGTAGGTGGTGTAGCTGAATTGGCACAACCAAATAATGATTGGTATTCAAAAGGTAGCGATGCGACCGTTACATTGCAAATACAGCCTAATTTAGTAGAAGACGAAATGACGGTCATTTACAAATTAGATGAGTTGGCTGATGCACAATTATTTATCATTGATATTAATGGTAAAATATTGCAACAGCATACACAAGGCGCGAACGGCACACAGCAAGTTCATTTGAATGTGAGTGACTTGGCATCAGGATTCTACTTTGTAAAATTGGTATCGGGTGATACGATGATGACAGAGAAATTTGTGAAGCAATAAAACGCGAGCGTTCTATATAGATTTACTATATAAAAACGGCATGAATTTGAAAATTTCAAATTCATGCCGTTTCTTTTTTGACTGTTTCCGTCTAAAAGCCGACAAAAATGACTGTCACATTTCAACATAAATGACAAAATGATGTTCTAACAAAGTTTGAAATGCCTTACATTTGCGTCGTTTTGCGAAATTTCGCATCAAATCCCTTCTTCTCAGAGTACTTTCAAATGAAACCAATGACCTGTACACTTCGCCAAATGAATAATTGATAATTGATAATTAACTTATTTTTTATTTCATAAAAAACTTAAAATTAATTAACTATAAATTATTATATAAATTCAATTCTCAATTATACATTCTCAATTCTCAATTTGGCGAAGACATTGTTACTACATTCTAATTAAATACAAACAATTCTAACACATGAATTTTCTAAAAAATGCTTGTTGTTTGCTCATGATTGCTTTGATGAGTTATACAGTACAAGCACAAACACCCTGCGCCGGA